>CAYGNU010000086.1:0-11584 GCA_964351175.1 uncultured Roseivirgaceae bacterium
CTTGGTATTCCCATCAATACAAGTTCTGACCCCAGACACGGAAGTGATACTTATGCTGAATTCAATGAAGGCGCTGGCGGTGATATTTCTATGTGGCCCGGAACCCTTGGCATAGCTGCATCATTTGACCCTGAATTGATGAAACAATTCGGAGAAATTGCGTCCAAAGAATATCGAGCTTTAGGTATTGCCACAGCCTTATCTCCTCAAATAGACTTAGCTACAGAACCAAGATGGAGCCGATTTGATGGCACCATGGGAGAAGACCCAGGTTTAGCCACTGATTTAGCGAGGGCTTATGTTGATGGGTTTCAATCTTCTGAAGATGGTGACTGGGGCTTTCAAAGTGTGAATACTATGGTGAAACACTGGCCCGGTGGTGGACCAGAAGAAGGAGGCCGAGATGGCCACTTTGGTTATGGTGCCTATGCTGTATATCCTGGAAAAAACATAAATGATCATTTACGTCCCTTTACTGAAGGTGCCTTTAAGCTGGAAGGTGCTACCCAAATGGCTTCTGCTGTAATGCCCTATTATACTATTTCAGATGGCGAAGGCGAAGCAGTTGCCAATGGGTTTAACAAATATTTGATAACAGATCTCTTAAGGAATAAATATGGCTATGATGGTGTACTATGTACCGATTGGCTCATCACTGGTGACGTTTCTTCTATAGATAGATTTGAAGGAAAGCCATGGGGTGTTGAGCAACTGAGCATAGCTGAACGTCATTATAAAGCAATAGAAGCGGGTATGGATCAATTTGGAGGCAACAACGACATGATGCCAGTGATTGCAGCCTATGACTTAGGTGTTAAAGAACATGGTGAAGAATATATGAGAGAAAGATTCGAAACCTCTGCTATTCGCTTATTGAAGAACATCTTCCGTGTTGGCCTTTTCGAAAATCCGTATCTAGATGTTGAGGAAACCAAAGCAATAGTTGGTAATCCAGAATTTATGAAAGCTGGTTTTGAAGCACAATTACGTTCCGTAGTTATGCTTAAAAATCAAGCAACTTTGCTTCCCATCAAAGAGAAACAAAAAGTCTATGTGCCTGAACGCTACATTGCACCAAGCACCAATTGGTTTGGCAATGTAACTCCTGAGAGAACAGAAACAGCATTCAATATGGCAGCGGTAGCGCAGTACTTTGAAGTAGTCAACAACCCAGAGGATGCTGACTTTGCTCTAGTGGGTATTCAAAGTCCCGATGGTGGCGTAGGTTATGATGCAGCTGACTTAGAAAATGGAGGCAATGGCTACGTACCAATAAGTTTACAGTATGGCCCGTATACAGCTTCTACAGCACGAGAAATCAGCTTGGCAGGTGGCAGTCCACTGGAAAACTTTACAAACAGAACTTACAAAGATAAAGCTGTAAAGACCGTCAATAGTACGGACATGAATTTGGTAAATGATACCAAAAGCAAAATGGGTGATAAACCCGTGATTGTGATTATCAAAGTATCAAAACCTATGATCTTTTCTGAAATTGAAAAGAGTGCATCTGCCATCTTGATACATATGGGAGTTCAAGATCAAGCTTTAATGGAAATTATTTCTGGTAAGTCTGAGCCATCAGGGCTGCTACCTTTCCAAATGCCGGCTAATATGTTGACAGTTGAGCAACAGTTTGAAGATGTACCAAGAGATATGACTGTTTACACAGATTCAGAAGGCAATGCTTATGACTTTGCTTTTGGGCTTAATTGGAGTGGAGTAATTGAAGATAACAGAGTTAAAAAATATAAATAAAGAAGATTTCGACAGAACCATATTGAAAAGATAAATTTAGAGAGCAATATCGGCAGGTACTTTGGAGAAGGCTAACTAGACTCTTATCAACGCCTTCTTCTAGCAATATTCTGAGCGCGATATTCCATTTCGATGAAATATTGCGCTTTGTCTATCAGTGCAGTTCTAAGCATCTAATATTTCGAATAGATAGAAAAATATAACCTCAAATAGGCTTCGATTTATACAGGGGCTAACTCGCCTTGAACCTCCTATATCTCAGCCATCCAATCACAAAGAGCAGCCAAAATAACCCTGCTGCAAACCCTGCCAAGACATCACTAGGATAATGTGCGCCTAAATATATTCTGCTAATACCAATAAGTATCACCATCAGTGCAAAGAAAATGGAAGCCGAATATTTCACTATTGTGTTTTTAGTATAGCAAATAAACAGATAAATAATAAATCCATAAAAGGCGATGGCAGTCATGCTATGTCCGCTAGGGTAGCTGTAAGACTCCATCGAAAGCTCAATTAACCTTAATTCCTGATCGGGACGAGGTCTTAAAAAATATAGTTTTAGAATAGTATTGAGTAAAAAAGCAGAGATCACAACAACCACTGCCTCAATGGATCTACTCCAGTGCTTATCAATTCTATATAGTGAAAAGAATATAAATGGCAGCCCCGCCAAATAAACATATACATTGCCAAACTCGGTGATGACTTTCATCAGGGAAGTCATCGAAGGCTCCCGATTGCCAATAATAAAATTAGAAATATTGTCATCAAATTCTGCTAAAGCCCCGTCATGCAAACTGGCCGTTAATCGAAAGAAAACAAAAAGGGCTCCGCTAGAAAATAATGTTAGCACAATCATGGAAGCTACAAACCTCCACCCAGATAGATTTTCCTGTTGATTAGATTTCAAATTCTGCTAGTAGCGTTTCAAGTGGTTTTACCTCTTTAAAATAGGACAGTACTTTGAGCATGACATCATCTACCAAAGTATCTGGGCAACTGGCACCACTGGTCAGTACTATCTTTGTCGGTTCGTTGAACTGCAACCATTGCCTCGTAATCATTTCAGCTTTGTTACGATAATCGAAGTGATGAATTACATCCTCTGACTTTATCTCATCAGGTGAATTGATAAAATAGGTAGGAAACTTCCTTTCACATAATTCCACAATGTGTGAGGTGTTTGAGCTATTATACCCACCGACCACTATAGCTAAATCAGCCTCCTCTTCTAGCAGGCCATAGGTAGCATCCTGATTGTCGTTAGTCGCATAGCAAAGGGTATCGCGGGTATCGGCAAAGTGCTCTTTAAGGTCTGCTTCACCATACATATCCAACATGGTCTGCTTTATATAATCTGCAATTTCCTGAGTTTCAGTAGCCAACATGGTAGTCTGGTTAACCACACCCACTCTTGACAAATCCTTAGTTGGATCAAATCCTTCAGAATATCTATCCCTGAACAATTCATAAAAATCGTTAGCTGAAAGCTCTCCTGATATCACTTGAGCCAGTTTTTTAGTCTCCTCAATGTTTTTCACTATTACCGAAGGAGCAGTTTTAGAGCTATGAGAAAACGTAGCTCGGGTTTCTTCATGATTGTGTTTACCATGAATAATAATTGTATGCTGTTCGTCCCCTAACTTTTCAGATCGCTTCCATACCTTTTCTACAAAAGGACAGGTAGTATTATATTTCTGTATCTCAATACCCAAGCTTGTTAGCTTTTTCTCTATCTCTAAGGTGGTACCAAACGCTGGGATAATAACAATGTCTTCAGGTTTGAGGGCGGCCCATTCGATAAACTGGGTTCCATCCGTATCCATGATAAACTGGATTCCTTTACTTACCAGATCTTTATTCACCGCTTGATTGTGGATCATCTGGCTGAGAAGAAAAACTCTTTTATCAGGGTTTTCCTCTAGAGCTCGATAGCTGATCTCAATGGCATTTTCTACTCCATAGCAAAAGCCAAAATGTCTGGCTATGAAAAACTGCACTGGCCCAAAGTCAAGCCTTGTAGGTTTAAAGTCCTTTTTACGCGGATCGTTGATTCTTCGCGATTCTTTAATGCGGCCAGTTATTGAAGACCGGTAGTAAGCAGGTATTTCGAATTTTTTGATGGCGTGTTTCTTTTGTTCTCAACAAATTTAAATAATTGTAATTCAAACAAAGTGGGAATGGGATTAGTTTGATGAAATGGTGTAAATCTCTTTTTTACCGGAAAAATTGATTGTAAATTCTACGCAATCAATTTTATTAGGTATCTCTAAATAAAATAGATAAAATAATCTACTAATCCTTGAAGGCTTAGTAGATGAAGAGGCTTAGTAGATTGCTATAAAACAAAAATGGAGATTTCTCTTAACGAAAAATCTCCATTCCACTTTCAACAACCGTGGTTGTTTAGGTGACCAAGCTACTGTTATCTAGCTTTAGTAGCGATATTGCACCGAGGTGCTCATTCTACTTCTGGCTTTCTAGCTATTCTCTCAAATAATACCGTCCCCTAAGGTGGTACTTGCTATTAAAGCTTTTGTAACTAATAGTTATTTCAGACAGTCTACCGAAGCAGCTGACCTTTCAACTTTAATACCAAATTCTTCTAAATCTTGTTAGTGCAGCAAGCTGTACTAACAATCATCTATAAGAACTATTCTATAATGAATCGAACCTGTGACTTTAGTCATCTCAGTTTCTAAACTGAAGTCTGAAACCCTTGTACAATTACATCACGAAACTAACTTTACTGACCTAACACTCTTTTGTGTTTGCCGAGAGTATCTCTCACTTGGTAAGTCTAAGGTCATCATTATTTTTGCAATCGCAAATTTTTTAGGGCTCCTATTTTCCACAACTTTTGAACATAAAAAAGGGTCTAAAAGCAGGTGTTTATCAACCGTTTTTTGCTGATAATCACGCACTTATCCACAATTCAATTTAATGCCTTCAATTCAATGGTTAAACAGGTATACTGATGCGGTATTGACTTGACCAACAAGTTGCCATCATGCAGCTTTACAATCTTTCTAGCTAGGCTTAGCCCTACTCCTGAGCCGGCTTTTTTGGTGGTATAGAAAGGAATAAAGACTTTATCCATATCTTCAGCGCTAATACCAGGTCCATTATCAATAATTTTCAATGATATTTGACGGTTAGCTTTTAACAACTCAATACTCAAAATAGCATTGGTCTTTCCTCTCAATGCTTCAATAGCATTTTTTACCAAATTTATAATTACATGTTCCATCATATCATAATCAGCCGCTATCACTGAGCGATCCTTAGATTTCTGGTACTTTATCTCTATTTGAGCGCTTTCTATATCTGGTTGGAACAATTTGATGATGCGCTGTACTAGCTCATCTAGCTCGAAATGAGTAATGTTCAAATCTGGATTTTTGGCAAAATCCTTATATGCATTAACAAACTTCATAAGACCTTTACTTCTCCTTTCTATTGTCTTTAGACTATCAGAAAGGTCTTGCGTTTCCTCTTCGCTAAAATTTTTGAAAGACTTTTTCTCTTCAAGCAACTTGTTAAACACATCGCTCAAAGAAGCAATAGGTGTTACTGAGTTCATGATCTCATGTGTTAATACGCTCACCAATCGCTGCCATGCCTCAACCTCTTTCTGCTCTAACTCTTCGTTAATGTTTTGGATAAGAAGTAGGGTAAACGTTTTGTCCTGAACCTTGAATAACTTACACTGAATAGAAAGTTGAATGAGTTGGTTATCAATCACCGCTTTTAACACTTTTCTGTCACCAGATTGCAGTGACTTTACCAACAAAAACAGACCTTCATCAATTTCCTTGAGCTCATCAATATGCCTGAGAATAGGTCGTTTCAAAAGGTTTTTAGCGGCAGGGTTGAGTAAATCTATCTTTCCTTCTTGATCATAACTGACAAGGGCTACACCAAGGTTTTCATTGAGTGTTTGTAAATAAAGATAGTGCGACTCACGCTCCATGGAAACCCTATGGAACTCTTCAATTACATCATTAAAAACTTTATTGAGTTTGTTCTCACCCCCTTCCCCGCTTTTGAATGAATGTGTGAACCCCGCTTGCTTTACATTCAATAGAAACTGAGCAAGATTTCTACTGGTCTTCTCCACATAATAAATAAGGTTTCCTACGAAACCAGATAGAATGATGATCAATACGAGTGGTGTAAAAAACCAATCTCTATTGAGTAATACCCACGAAAGCGCCAAGGATGCTGCAAGAATGAGCATACAACGGAAAATGACATTAAATTTAAAGCTCATGTTTTAGTATTTAATACCATATTTATCCATTTTGCGATAAATGGTTGTCCGCCCTAAACCCAGTTCTTTGGCTGCCTTACTAATATTACCTTCATATTTTTTTATGGCCCTTTCTATGGTGCTTTTTTCAATATCATCAAGATTTACCGTATCAAAAAATGTGTTATTAGAGAGATTATTTTGGTTGATAAGAAAATCTTGCATGGTGAGCGCATCTCTATCTGACATGATCACAGCACGCTCAATGGCATGCATCAACTCTCTAATATTGCCGGGCCAGGCATATTCTTTTAACTTATCAATTACGCCCTCACCCAAGGTGGCAAATTTTCCATATTTACTATTGAATGATTTAAGAAAATGATTAGCAAGGGCTGGAATATCTTCTATCCTTTCTCTCAAAGGTGGTAATACAATAGTCACTGTATTTAATCTGTACAATAAGTCTTCTCGAAATGACTTTTCAACAATTCCTTTCTGCAAATCACTATTAGTGGCTGCAATAATTCTGTTATTGACCTTAGAAGGTTTCGATCCACCAACAGGTGTCACCTCCTTATTTTGCAACACCGATAATAGTTTGGCCTGCATGGCCAATGATAAGTTGCCAATTTCATCTAAAAACAAGGTGCCATTATCAGATAATATAAATCTGCCATGCCTTTCTTCCTTGGCATCCGTAAAAGCACCCTTTACATGACCAAATAATTCAGATTCAAAGAGTGTGTCCGTAATTGCCCCTAAATCAACCTTGATAAATGGTCCTTTTTTGCGCAGAGAGTTCTTATGCAAAAGTTTGGCTATTTCCTCTTTACCAGTACCATTTTCACCAAGTATGAGCACATTGGCATCGGTTCCCGCCACTTTTTGGACCTGTTTAAGCACTTGCTTCATGCCTTCAGATTCACCTTCAATGATGTCATCACTGGCTATAAGCATTTGATGAATAGACGTCTGTTGTGACTTAAGCGCTTTTATTTCGGCTTTAGATTTACCATGTTCATAAGCCAATTGAATAGTCGCTATGAACTTCTCGTTCTCCCATGGTTTGACAATAAAATCTGCCGCCCCCCGCTTCATAGCTTCAACGGCCAGCTTGATGTCACCATAGGCTGTCATCATAACTACTTGCTGCTCTGGCTTTATATCCTTAATCGTTTGTAGCCAGGTAAGCCCGTCCTGACCGCTGGTTGCCCCTGTCGTGAAATTCATGTCCAGCAAGACAACATCAAACTGCTGATTGTTCAGCAGAAAGTTGATCTGCTGTGGGTTGCTTTCAACCACCACTTTTGAAAATTGTTGTTTTAAGATAATACGTGCGGTGTGCAGCACATCAATATCATCATCAATCACCAATATATGCGCATCATTCATATTAATGGCAATTTATTAAAATGTTTCATATTGGAACATCTTTGTGTTTCATATTGGAACAAACTACAGCCATTATAAAAGAAAAAGGCCTCAAATGAGGCCCTTTTTCTTCAATCAAATTGAATTGTCTATTATTGAATTGATATTCTTCTTACTAATGAAGATGAGCCATCATTAATTTTAACCAGGTAAATTCCTTGCGCAAATTCGTTGACATCGATCGTCAATTCAGTTGCCTGACCACTTATTTCAAGCGCCTTAGACCATTTCACTTTACCGTTTAGATCAACAATTTGAACGGTAGTCTGTCCTTTAAAAGTATTGCTAATTTCAATAGTTAACTGCTCATTGGCAGGTACAGGATACAGATTCACCTCACTATTATCGATGTCATTTATACCAGTAATTACGGCTATGCCATCACAGTTCTCATCAACATCATTCTCTAATATTTCTTCTGCATCTGGGTTGATAGCAAAGTTATTGTCATCACAATCTACTTCAATTGAAAAACCATCAGAGTCCAAATCATCATCCAGAGTACCTGGATCACAATCATCGTCTATTCCGTTATAAGGTATTTCTTCAGTACCAGGGTTAATATCAGGATTAGTATCATCGCAATCAAAATTTATACTAAAACCATCACCATCTTGATCCAAACTGCCAACTGGTGGTACAAAACCTTCTAACTCTGGTATGTCAGCAGTCCATATACCTCTTCCGTGAGTGGCAATTACAACCTGCCCATCTTTTATTTTAAAATCCCAAATTGTTACAGAAGGGAAGTCATTAATAATATTCCATGTTTCCCCTGCATCATTACTTTCAAAGAGACCAATTTCAGTACCTGCCCAAAGTACATTTTCATCATATGGCATAGCTTGCAATGCAAATGTAGCTACATCAGGAAATCCAGTACTGGTACTGCCGGCACTATATCCAGAAATGTCTCTCCAACTTTGACCTAAATCATCAGTTCTTATCACCTTTGGAGAATTAGCAACTGAAAAAACAGCAAATGCAGTACTATCTTTGGTAGGGTGTGAATATATTCCAGTACACAAGCCAAGATCATCAAAATTAGGCACTGCTTCAAACGATTCTCCACCATCAACTGAAACGAAAAGTGAACCACTCGCTGTCATTCTTCCTCCTGCCCAAACTATTCTTGGGTCTGCTTTTGATACCTCGACATCAGATCCACTCCAAAACCCCCAATTTTCTGTAATTGGTATTTCTCTCCATGTTCTTCCAAAATTTATACTTTTAAAAACACCCGTGCTCTCAACTGCAAATAACACGTCAGGATCCTGATAGGCACTTGAAAGCCTTGAGACAAATGGTCCGTTACCTCCAAGTCCGTTTGTTGCATTATAAGCGGTTGCTCCGCCATCATCGGTTCCACGAAATCCATTGAACTGTGAACCTCCAATAAACTTGAGTGGATCAGTATAATGTGCCACAACTTCAAAACCATCACCTCCAATAAAGAACTCATATTCAGAAGTACTTGAAGCTGATTCATTTGCCAAAGAGAACCATGTTCCATTATCCTGGGTTCCTCCGCCATATCTTTCTTCTCCAGCCACTTTATCGGCACCGTAAAATTGCGTGGTGTTATAACTTCCACCTGCCCAATTCCAGCTATTATCTGTAAGCCCTGGATCTGTTCCTTCATCAGAAAGATAAATACCACCATCATTACCTAAAATTATTTTAAATGTTCCGGATTCTGCATCTGTAATTACAGGAGTAAGCCAGTGCTGATCTGGATGTACACCATTTTTAGACCCCTGCTGAAAACTATTATTACCATCAAATTCATTATATGCATCAGCAATAACCGTTAAATCACCACCAAGAGTTGTTATGGAAGACTGGAATATTACCAATTTTGAATCAGGCAACGATGTATCATCCCAATTTGCCCCTAATGGAAGCACAGGAAAAATATTATACATTTCCTTATTCTCATGTCCTCCGTTAACAGCAATATTTTCATCAGGATTTGATGCGTTATAAGGAACATTATTTACAAATAGATACTCCCTACTATGTGTACTTCCATCACCAGTAAAATTTTCTTCAATTAGATTAAACTTTCCATCTTCTTGTTGATCTCTAAAAGATGCCATAAGTTGAACATCATCCGTAACGTTCCACACTTCAAATGGAACATCGACATAATCTTGAAAAGTGTAGTCTAATGCTGCAACTCCTGAACCTTGTCCAGTAGGCACTGTGAAACGATGTGCCTTTTGACTAACTCCTGAACCAAATCGAATTTCAATCGTCTTATCTCCTGCTTCAACTGAGTTGACATCAAGTCTTCCGCCTGCATCACTAACATTACCAAAGCTAGAAAAACTCATGAAGTCCTCTACTTCGGAAGTCTCTAAATCATAAAAAGAAGTTGTGCCTCCATCCAATGATGGATTTCTAGTTACACTGAATAAGTTTACTCCTCCAAAGTAGACTTTGTTATCATCAAACGGATGTACCATAACAGTATTGTCATACCAGCCTTGACCTCCTAAAAAGTCAACCGGAAAATTGTTAAAATTCACATCAACAATATCCCAATCATCACCCCCATTACTTGTTATGTACAGATCAGATCCTGAGCCTGATAAAGTCCCCTGAGCGGATGCATAGACTATATCGGGATTCGTATAAGAAACTCCTAATTCTATACGCCCTCCCGGAACCATGCGATTACTCTTTCTAATCCATGTTAAGCCAGCGTCAGTTGATTTATAAACAGCTCCACCAAAAGCCACCGAGGCGTACTGAATATTAAAGTCTGAAGGTGCTGCTACAATTTGCTGTACAGGTGCCGTTGTATCAAACACTTTAGACCAACTCGTTCCCCCATCTGTAGATCGCATGATTGCACCAACTTCTTCGGTACCTCCACCTAACGTTTTATAGCCAGAAGTACTAGCCAAAAGTATATTTTCATCAGCCGGATCTACAATTATTCGACTTACATTAATGAACTCATTTGTTTTGGTGCTTGGTAAAAGCAACCATGTAACCCCTTTATCAGTTGACTTATATATTCCTTCTCCATTCAAAATAAAGGTCCCGTTAAAAACAAAACCTTCTCCGGTACCTGCATAAATAACCGATGAATTAGCTTCAGACATCGCCAGCGTAACAACGGCCATATTCTCTAAATCAGAGGCTATTTCAGTCCAAGATTCACCACTATTAGTAGTCTTCCATATTCCACCACTCACGTTAGCGGCAAACCATGTTTGATTCGTATTATCATCAGGATCTAAAATTATTGAGCGTGTTCTTCCAGGAACATTGGCAGGACCTCGTTCTATAAAAGTAGCATTTGACTCAGATCGTGCTCTAAATTGTGATTTTAGTGCTCTTTGTAATTCTGCTGTCTTATTAAAAGGTTTGTATTGTGGGTACTTTCTTGGTGCATCTAAGTCATCTTGACCCGCACGAATAGCAGATTGATAGTAAGCAAATTTCTCAGGACCATCATATTTCCTCCCGTTTACTTCTATTGATTTTTTAGGTGACTTACTCTTTGCTTGTACTTCTATCTTTTGAGAAGTAGACTCATTTAAATAAAACAAGGAAGTTGATATGAGCGCAACAAAAAACATTGCACCCACCAACATTTTTAAAGTGGATTTTTTCATTTTGGTTATTCTTGGTTTAGGTTAGGAGTAGACTCCTTTTTAGTTACAACATTGAACACGTAATAATTGTTGGTGCCTTCACCAACTGGCATGCCTGTCATCAAATCAGCTCGCACTTCCGTTTCTGATTGCCAGGATACCTTTCTTATTCGTTCTGTTGATTCGTAAATAACCTTATTATTTTGAAGGTCATAAATTATGAAGTCAATGGTACTGACATTGTCTTCTTCCTTACTTGTTGAGCATAACATGTAAGTCTTATTAGTGTTGGGCTGATAGGTAATATCGTTGCCCAATACTTTCTGGGCTACTTCCTTCAGTTTTTCATCATTGTCTCCATTAACATTTTTTTTAGATGTGCTGCAGGAGGCAAAAAAGAGTAAAGACAGCAAAGCGAATACTTTAGCCATTTGGTTTATAGTTTGGTTTATAGAAAAAAATAGTTTGAAAGTTACGCCAGATATATTAGAGCCAAACTTTATTTGATATATCTTTGTGTTGTAGTGGG
>CAYGNU010000087.1:0-11411 GCA_964351175.1 uncultured Roseivirgaceae bacterium
GTGTTTAAGATCATGTAATTATGCCTATTAATAAAGTATAATTAAACCAAGCATTTAACTTATCAGATGAAAAGATCTCTCATATTTATTTTTCTTAGTCTACTTTTTTTTCAAAGTAATCTGCAAGCTCAAAGTGTAGGTAGCCTTATGGGTTATGTCAAAGATTCTAAAACTGAAGAGCCTTTAATTGGTGCTACCGTACAATTAATTGGTACCAGTATTGGTGCGGTAACAGACTTAAATGGTTTTTATAAAATAGAGAATATTCAACCTCAAACTTATTCGATAGCTGTTTCTTTCATAGGCTATAAAACTCAAAATGTCTATAACGTTGTAGTTCGATCAGGAGGAAATCCGGATATCAATTTTGCACTAGATGAGGTGGCAGAGGAGTTGGAAGGGGTAGTAATTACTTCCAATCCATTTCAGAAATTACAAGAAACACCGCTTTCTGTACAGCGGCTTTCACAAGAAGAAATTGCAACTTACCCAGGAGGAAATAACGATATAGCAAAAGTTGTTCAATCCTTACCAGGTGTTAGTGGTTCTGTGGGCGGCTTTAGAAATGATGTCATCATAAGAGGAGGTGCACCGAATGAAAACGTATATTATTTGGATGGCATTTTAATGCCAAATATCAACATCTTTTCTAGACAAGGTAGTGCTGGAGGACCAGTGGGGCTTTTAAATGTCTCCTTCTTTGAAGGTGTAACCCTAACCACCAGTTCCTTTGGTGCTCAGTATGATAATGTCCTATCAGGTGTTCTTCAGTTCGATCAGCGGGACGGAAATAATCGAAATTTAAAAACTAATATTCGTCTAAGTAGTAGTGAAGCTGCGCTTACTTTGGAAGGACCACTTTTTAAGAGAGGTCAAGAATCAAGCAAGACTTCATTTATAGTTTCGGCCAGAAGATCTTATTTACAATTACTTTTTCAAGCACTGGATCTGCCTTTCTTACCTGATTATTGGGATTATCAATATAAAATCTCTCATAAGATTGACGATTATAATGATTTGATAATTACAGGAGTTGGCTCTATTGATGATTTTTCTGTAAATGTGCCCGATAATATTGATGCAGATCAACAAGCAACGCTAGACCAAATACCAGTGATTCAGCAGTGGAGTACTACAGCAGGAATGAGCTGGAAACGTAGATTCAAAGATGGATCGGGTTTTATGACTACCGCGCTAAGTACTAATATTTTAAGTAACGATTTTAAACAATTTGAAGAAGCTGCTACTGAAACTGGACTATATCTCACGAATGTTTCTCGTGAACAAGAGACAAAATTAAGATACAACTACACCAAATTCTTAAAGGATTGGACATTAACAGCAGGCTCTATTATTCAGAATGCAGATTATACCAATAATACAGAAGATCTCGTTAATGGTTTTCAGTTTAATAATAGCTTGAATTTTTGGCGATATGGTGTTTATGCTCAGGCATCAAAAAACTTTTTAGCTGAACGTTTGGGTATTTCAGGAGGGATTAGAATTGATGGAAACTCATTTACAGATAATGGCGATGATTTATTGAGAACTTTTAGTCCAAGATTTTCAGTTTCTTATCAATTAGATACAGAAGCGAAATGGACCGCTAATGCATCGCTAGGTAGATATTATAAGATTCCTCCTTATACCATTCTAGGGTTCACCAACAATAACGGGCTCTATGCCAATAGAAATGCTGAATATATACAAAGCGACCATATAGTAGCTGGCATTGAGCATTTAGTTACCCCTACAGCCAGAATTACTGTTGAAGGGTTCTATAAGAAATATGATAATTATCCGGTATCACTTACTGACAGTGTTTCACTTGCCAATTTAGGAGGTGATTTTTCAGTGTTGGGTAATGAACCCATACTGAGCGTTGGGTTGGGGAGAACTTATGGCATGGAGTTCCTATTTCAAAAGAAGTTAAACAAGAACTTTTACGCAATACTAGCCTATACATTATATAAAAGTGAGTACACTGCTTTTGATAGGGAGGATTATATATCATCCACTTGGGATAACGGAACATTAGTAACATTCACTGGAGGGTATAAATTTGGTCGTAATTGGGAAATTAGCGCTAGGGTAAGATACTTAGGTAAAACACCTTATGCACCAGTTGATCAACAAGCTACTTTGGCTAATTATCCAGCTATTGTAAGGGATTACTCAAGACAAGGAACGGTAACATTAGATCCTTTCAACCAAACAGATTTGAGAATTGACAAGAAATGGAATTTAAAAGGATTCACTTTGAATGTCTTCCTTGAATTACAAAATTTATTGAGTCAAGATTCTCCTTCAGAGCCTACCTTCGGCTTGGTACGAGATGATACTGGGGCAATTATTCAACCAAGAACACTAACGGAAATAGAAGACCTTGATGCGGGCTCACTTTTACCGTCAATAGGAATAGTCATAGATTTTTAAATAGTATTTATAATTCACAACAAACAATCAAGAAGTCAAAAGAATTAATAGTCTTTTAACCAATATTTTAACGGTTATATAATTCTCCCTTTTTCCTTTAAGTATTGATTTTTTGCTCTTACCTTTATCGATTGGTGAATTGTATACAATTGACAGGGAAAAATACGTTCTTTTTTAGTCCTGTTGAGTATAAACATTTGAATGATCAGAATTAGGCAAGTTATAGTTGGGGTTATAATCGTTGTGGCATTCAGTGCGTGTACACAGCGTATGATCTGTCCTGCCTATCAAAGTGCCTTTATTCACGATAAAGCAACCCTAGACAGAAAATTTAGCTATTTTGGTGAAGATTCCATGCCTAAAATATTGGAGGCTAGTAAGGATAAGCACCTATTGATTGATCCCGTTACTTACCGTAAGCGCATGCGTAGCTTACAGACTGTTGAGATGAAAGACATTTATCCTCAGGTGCCAGATTCATTGGCATTCGATGATGAGTTTGCTTTGGCAGAGCGTGAAACTAAGTCTGGTGATTTGTATGATTCAGCGGCTTTAGTTGCAGATAGACCTTTCGAACCTGATGCCACAGTCTCTGAAAGTGACAGTATTTATGTTATCTCCATCAAGAAGGAGAAATTCAATATCGATCAAGAACTCTACCTATGGTATCTAAAAGATTACCTTGTTTATCCTGATGTAAAGATACAGATGGAGCAAAATCAAGAAAACAATCAACAAGCTGCAGGGCAAAAAGGGGAGAAGAAAGGGTTTTTTAAGCGTTTGTTCGGTAAAAAGAGCAAATCTGACAGCACAAAGTTTGATGTAGAAACATCTGCGACAGGCTTAGAGGAAGGGACAACTAAAAAGAAGAAGTTTAGCCTCTTTAACAAAAAGGATAAAAAGAAAAAGGAGCCCAAACAAGCAGACATGTCAGATGATCCTGCAAATACACCGTCTAATGAGGAAGATGATGGTGAAGAAGACTTTTAATGTCAGTGAAAAGCAAGGTTTTATTCACTTCCATTTTACTAGTTTTTTGTTTTTCTAAAAGAATCTATGCTCAAAATTTTGAAGCCTATCTCATAGCAGGTTTTGATGTTTCTCAAATAGATGGCGATAAACTTAGCGGTTATAATAAAGGTGGGGCGGTCATTGGTGGTGCTACAGGTTTTAAATTAAACGATCAATGGAGTTTACTTCAAGAGATCACTTATTACCAAAGGGGTAGTAGAGCCACTAATAAACAGCTAAGCCTAGATAATTTTTCAGTAAGACGGATTGATTATATTGACTTGTCTCTTATTGGAAATCATTTATTTAATGAACAGTGGAGCCTTCTTCTTGGCGCAGGTTATGGCATTTTTGTTAATGTAAAATCTGACGTTAAAGAAGATAAATCTCTTTACAATGGTGACTTATTTCTAACTATAGGACCACAATATGCACTATCAGCTGTACTGTCGGTAGCTATAAAATTACAGTATTCAACACTTCCTATTTTTGAAAATCAAGACGCATACAATAACAGTATCAGCTTGACGCTGAGGTATAAAATGATTTCGAAATAAAGAGGATAAATTAAGCTACTCTTTCTTTTCCAGCTTCCATAACAGCATATTCTTTAACTGATTTAAAAGTGCTTTCATCAAGGGTCTTTTCAGCAGTTCCTGTATTTTCAGGGTTAAAATCGCCTTCTTTTTCCCACCACATTTTGGCATTTTCCTTACTTGTTGTTTTATCAACCTCAAACAAATGAATGTAGGAATCGGAGACTATCCAAGGCTTTTCTATCGTGCTGTATTTTTCAAAAATCATGTGGCGCATTTTGGTGGCCATATTGTCATTTTCTTTGAAATGGGAAACCGTGTAAGACATGGTTTCAGGTTCGGTCATAATATTGTCCCAAAACTTTTTAGACTGCACCACCTGCGCTGTAGTCAATAGGTAGCCATAACCCTGTTCTACAGGTTCTTTGCTTATGCTACACTGTGCTTTAAATTGCTTCTTTTTCTTTCCGAATAATGAATTGAGAAATGACATGTTTGTTGTTTTTGTTCTGAGTAAGTGACCTATATACTGTACGACCTTGGTTAAGTAAAGTTACTTAAATTTTAAGGATTGCCAGATTTATTTGCCTGTATGCGTTCATATTGAGTTAGAAAATCTTCTAATCGGGTAGCTGGTATCTTCTTGGCAATTATCTTCTTTTTCTCATCCAATACATACAGTGTGGGTGTTGTTGTGGCATCATAATTATTATGATAAGATCCAGTAGCAGTCCTAGGTCCATTTACAGTTATCCAATTTAGGTTCATGTCTTTGATGTATTGATCCATTTTCACCATAGACGTGTCCGCACTAACTGCGAATACCTCAACATCAAATTGAGTACTGTTGTAGAATTTGTTGAGAATAGGCGTTTCTTTTTTACAGTGACCACAATCCGGGTCAAAAAAGTAAACAATAGTGTACTTCTTCTTGATGTCGTACATGGACTTCATCTGCTTGTTTATGTTCATCATCACCATATTAGGGGCAGTCTTTCCAATAAGACTAAGTCTCAAAAGATCAGCTCTTTCTTTTAAATTCTTCTTTAGTTGTTCATTGGCCCAGAAGTCCATTTTACCAGTTGCGAAATAAGTGTCATAAAGATTTACAAACACCTCATCAAGCCCCATGATTTCAGGGTTCTGATATTTTAAAGTGGCAGTCCATACAAGGTATTTGTAAGTATCAGTTGTCTTTTTGGCCGCATCAGCCATTTTCTTTATTTCAGCAGTAATAGTGTCAGCCTGTTGTAGTAATAATCTATCTAAATAGTCCTCAACCTTCTCTTTATAGATACTTCTTCCCAATCTTAATAAAGAAGGATCTCCAAGATCAAAATTATCCCAATAATGGTTACGCATATACCAGTAACCAAATTCTTTAGGATCAATTCCTTCTGGAGTAGTTGGGATGTCAATTTTTCTATTGGCTAAAAATATTTTGGCTATAAGATTATCAGGGTGCTTAGCAATAATCTCATCTTGATGAGCCATTACTTTATCATTCAATATATCCAAAGCTTTACGAGCCTCTTCTATCTGTTTCGAATTACTTGTAGAATCTCTAATTACAGTCACATGTGGTTCAGCTTCTTTATTACTTTTCTGATTGAAAAAGATATCCGCTATAAAGAGCTCATTCTCCACATCACCTTCCACTTTTAAATTGGCTAAATAATCTTCAGTGGAGGTAGTAAGTTTAAATTGTTGATCATTACTCACTAAAAAATCAAAGACCCTGGACTTGTTCAAGACCAGAAAGTACATGCCTTGATCTAATGGTTTTTTTCCATCAAACTGAAAATTTCCATTAGCATCAACTAATGCTGTATCTTTAACATAGGTGCTTTCACCAAAGAAGTATCCTAAATAAACGGATGTATCGGCTAATCCGTCAATGTGAAATTTCAGCTCGTATTGCTGTCCCAGCACAATTGTATGGAGACTAGTAAATAAAACAATTGATAAAAGTACTTTCTTCATTTTCAAACAATTCATACAGCAAAGAAAACCAGATTTTTTGTAATTGGGTTCAATTATAATCGCTTAACGCCTTTAGACCAAAAATAATTGTCATAGTTAGACCAATGCAATAGATTTGCCGTTCATTCAAGACTATGTCAATACAGGTTCAGCAACTCACAAAAATATTCGGAGATCAGAAGGCTATAAATAATATAACCTTTGAAGTAGGCAAGGGTGAGATACTTGGTTTTTTGGGCCCTAATGGAGCTGGAAAGTCAACAACCATGAAAATTACTACCTGCTTTCTGCCACCTTCTTCTGGTTCAGTAAAAGTGTGTGGGTTGGATGTAACTGAAAATCCATTGTTGATAAAATCAAAAGTTGGATATCTTCCAGAGCATAATCCCTTATACCTTGAGATGTATGTTAGAGAATACCTTGCATTTATAGGAAATGTGCATGGTTTAAAGGGAAATAAGTTACAGTCCAGAATTGATGAAATAATTATTTTATGTGGGTTGACTCGTGAGCAAAATAAAAAGATAGAAATGTTGTCTAAAGGTTATCGGCAGCGTGTTGGTCTTGCTCAGGCCTTAATTCACGATCCCGAAGTACTGATTTTGGATGAGCCTACAACAGGTCTTGATCCTAATCAGATCATAGAGATCAGATCATTGATTAAAAAGATAAGTAAGGATAAGACTGTAATTTTTAGTACCCATATTATGCAAGAGGTGCAAGCTTTGTGTGATAGAGTGGTAGTAATAGATAGAGGTGAAATAGTAGCCAACGATAAGATTGAGCAACTGAAGTCTAAGAAGGTGGAAGTAGCGATCATACTTGTTGAATTTGAAGAGAATATTGGAATTGAGGGTTTACTGGCAATTGAAGGGGTATTGTCTGCAGAATTTATAACTGAACAAAAAATAAAAATAAAGGCTACAACAGAGAAAGATATCCGACCAAAGATTTTTGCTTTTGCCTCTGAGCATAACTTCACTTTACTGGGCCTCCAGCAGGAGGAAGTAACCATGGAAAATGTATTTCAAGAATTAACAAAAGCTAAGAATGATTGAAATACTGAAGAAAGAGCTTAATGGCTTCCTTAATTCACTGATTGCGTATATTGTGATAAGCGTCTTTTTGACGGGCATTGGACTGCTAATGTGGGTATTTCCAGAAACATCGGTTTTGGAATATGGCTATGCAGATATGGAGACTTTATTTGCACTTGGCCCTTATGTTTTTATGTTTTTAATTCCAGCCATAACTATGCGCATGTTTGCTGAAGAGAAAAAAGCAGGTACAATAGAGCTTTTATTAACAAAGCCACTTACCGACTGGCAAATTATATTGGGTAAGTACTTTTCAGGTTTTTTGTTGGTGCTTTTTGCGCTGATCCCAACGCTTGTCTATTATTATACAATCTACCAACTGGGCAACCCAGTAGGAAATGTAGATACTGCAGGTGTTATTGGGTCTTATATTGGTTTAGCACTGTTAGGTGGGGTTTTTACTTCCATAGGTGTATTCTCGTCATTAATTACCACCAACCAAATTGTATCTTTTATAATAGCGGTATTTCTATGCTTTATATTCTATACCGGTTTTGAATCGCTGGCCTCTATAAATGTTTGGGGTGCAGCTTCTTTGTTTTTAGAGCAATTGGGTATTGTCTATCATTATAGAGCAATGAGTAAAGGATTGCTTGATACTAGAAATCTGATTTACTTTTTAAGCTTAATCAGTGCAATGTTAATGTTTACCAAATTTATTTTAGGAAGTAGAAGATGGTAAAACTGGACTCAGCAAAACTCGAAGATATTCTGAAATTACTGATTGGCCTTGTCCTAATCATTTGGATCAACCTATTGGCCTCTTCATACTTTGGCAGGATAGATTTAACAGAAGAGAAACGATACACCATTAAACCAGCTACCAAGAAGCTATTAGAGGAACTGGATGATGTTGTCACTATCGAAGTCTATTTGGAAGGGGAGCTTAATGCGAGCCTTGAAAGAATGCAGAAGTCCATTATGGAAACGCTGGAGGAGTTTAGAATCTATTCTGACAACAAACTTCAATATTCTTTTGTAGATCCTTCTTCAGCATTAAATGAGCAAGCCCGTGGTGAGTTTATGCAAGGTTTAATGGCGCGTGGTATACAGCCAACCAATGTTATTGATAAGAGAGATGGTAACAGAGTTGAAAAACTAATTTTTCCTGGAGCCATTGTATCCTATGGAGGTGTGGAACAAGGCGTTATGTTGTTAGGTGGTAATCAGGCAGCCTCGTCTGAAGAAAAGATAAATCAATCCATAGAGGGGATAGAGTATAGTTTAGCTTCAACTATTTATGGACTCACAAGTCTTGAAAGAAAGGCTGTGGGAGTGGTTCGAGGGCATGGAGAGTTAGATGAAATTGAAATGGCCAGCTTGCTGACAGCTCTTGATGGCAATTATAATTTGAGTTTTGTAGATGTTAATAATCAGGTGCCTGACTTGGATGCTTTATTGTTGGCAAAACCAACCTCGGCATTTACAGAGTCTGAAAAGTACAACCTTGATCAATACTTAATGCAAGGTGGAAAGTTGTTTATGCTAATTGATAAACTTCAGGCAAATATGGATAGTGCTTCTAGTGAGGCTAATTATTCCTTTCCATACAACCTGAATTTGGATGATATGCTCTTCAAGTATGGCGTGAGAATAAACAATGATCTGATACAAGATAATAGTGCTTCTAACTATCCAGTTAATGTTGGAAACTTCGGAGATCAACCTCAAATCAAAATGATTAAATGGTGGTTTTATCCTATTATCAACCGCTATGGCGACCATGTGATCACTAGAAACATGGATGCCGTTATTGGTAAGTTTATGAGTACAATGGATACTGTAAAGGCTGATGGAGTGAAAAAGACTCCAATTATGTTTACTTCTGAATATTCACGTTCGATGACGGCACCTGTAAATGTATCTCTTCAGGATCTTAGAAAGACTTTAACCCCTGAAATGCTTAATGAATCAAATTTGCCTGTTGCGTATTTGCTAGAGGGTAATTTTACATCATTATATAAGAATAGATTCAAACCTGAAGGAGTTGAAGAAAAGCTGTTCAAAGAGCAAAGTACAGCAGATGCAAAGATTGTGATTGTAAGTGATGGGGATATTGCTAAAAATGATATTAATCCTAGAACTGGAAGTCCGCAGCCATTAGGTTTTGATCCATTTTCAGGAGTTAATTATGCCAATCAAGAATTTATCCTAAATACGCTTAATTATCTTGTTGATGACGAAGGACTCATTACCGCAAGAAATAAGCAGATTAAAATAAGGCCGCTGGATAAAGTGAAGATCAGTAATGAAAAAACAAAATGGCAAATGATCAACTTGGTGCTACCTATTATTTTATTGGTTGGCTATGGCATCATTCGCTTTTATCTCAGAAAGAGAAAGTATACAGGTTTCAAAACGGATTGATGCAGAGAAAGAAAAATATACGTTTGATTGTTGTGTTGATTGTTTTAGTAGCGGTCACCTTAACAACCTATTTCATTCAAAGCATTGATAGCAATTCAAGTATCGATAAGGCTTTATTCGTTTATGAAAATACAAATGCTGTAGATCATGTTACTATTGAAACTCAAGGATCCCTTGTGGATTTGAGTTTTAGTAATAATCAATGGACGGTTAATGAAAAATATAAGGCAGACCCACAGCGCATTAGTGTCCTTTTTGCAATTCTAAAACAGGTATCAGTGCGCAGGAAAATTGCTAAAAGTCAGGAAGTGGAAATCACTAATCGTTTTAAATCACAAGGAGTGACCATATCTTTATTTGAACAGGGGCAGCAAGTGAAGCAATTTCAGGTTTTAGGAGAGGAGGCAAAAGGATTATCCTACATGGCCAATTCGGCTGATCAAGAAAAATACTTGGTGGAAATACCAGGATATAAAAGTTACTTGGCAGGTCTATTTCAGTTAGATGCGAATGGATGGCGTAATCCTTTAGTGTTCGATATTAACTGGGCTAACTTGGTGTCAGTTCAGGCAGGCTATGTGGATAGGGAAGTTAGAAATTTCACGATAAGCTTTAATAACAGAGATTATGGTATTGAAGGCATGGAGGCCGATTCGATGAAATTAACTGACTTTCTTGACGATGTATCATTATTGTATGTCAATGACTATCTTTCATCTGATGAGGTAAAACCGTATCAGGAAGTCATCAATTCGCCTCAAGCATATATTACAATAAAGGATGTAGGTAGAAATAGTTATTCTTTGACTATTTTTGATAAGGTAAAAGGAGACTATCTTGTACTTATTGATTCTTCGGATTATGCTTTGATTCAGGAAAATCTAATCACCAGAGTAACAAAACCAAAGCAATATTTTAGGGTGAATCAAAGGCCGCAATAAAGTATACACACGTTTCCTAAAAATGATTTTATTTTTAACTTTACCAAGCTTTAAAAATAAACCACTATAACTAACTTACACATAATGAAGTTTATTGTTTCTTCGTCTGTTTTACTTAAACAACTTTCAGGCATCAACGGTGTCATTACCACTAATCCTGTTGTTCCAATTCTTGAGAATTTTTTGTTTGAGATAAGTGAGAATAAGTTGGTGGTTACGGCTTCTGATTTGCAGACTTCTATGATCACTGAGTTAGAAGTTGAATCTAAAGAAAGTGGGAACATTGCCGTACCTGCTAGAATATTGTTAGAGACTTTGAAGAACTTACCAGAGCAGCCTGTAACCTTCACTATTGATGAAGATTCGTACAGCATTGAAATTAGCTCAGATAATGGTAGATATAAGTTGGCGGGAGAAAATGCCACTGACTTTCCAAAAGTGCCTTCAGTATCTGATGACTTCTCTGTTGACATGTCTACTGACGTATTATCAAGTGCTATCAATAACACCATCTTTGCGACTAGTAATGACGAGTTAAGGCCAGCAATGACAGGGGTTTATATGAACCTTACTGATTCTAACTGCACATTTGTATCAACAGATGGGCATAGATTGATTAGATATAGAAGAGTTGATGTGGCTTCTGACAATGGGAATGCAATTATAATCCCAAGAAAGGCACTTAACCTTTTGAAAACTACATTACCATCAGAGAACATCAATGTTACCGTTGAGTTTAATGTATCTAATGCATTTTTCAAGTTTGGTAACATCAGGATGATATGCCGATTGATCGATGAGCGCTTCCCTGACTATGAAAATGTGATACCACAGCAGAATGATAATAAAATGACGATCGATAGAGGTGAGTTCTTAAGCTCATTGAAGCGTATAGCCATTTATGCTAACAAAACTACCCATCAAGTAAGATTAAAGATTACAGGTAGTGAACTTCAAATTTCTGCTGAAGATCTAGATTTCGCCAATGAGGCCAATGAGCGTATATCATGTGAGCATGATGGAGGAGATATAGAAATTGT
>CAYGNU010000088.1:0-11353 GCA_964351175.1 uncultured Roseivirgaceae bacterium
TTCTAGGAAGAGTGAAAACTCCATAAATAAGTCTGATGTTGATGCCTTGGTTTTTGAAGGTTTAGATGCTCTCAAATTAGTTTTTATTAATGGCTCCTACTCTTCAGAACTTTCGGATATTGAAGAAGTCAAAGGATTAAAAATCACTTCAATAAGTGATGCAATCAGAAATAACGATTCTGAATTTTTAAAATTATTTGGACAAGCAACGAAAGATAATAATGATGAGTTTGCTGCTCTAAATACTGCCATTGTTGAAGATGGATCATTCATTACAGTAGCTGATAATACCATTATTGACAAGCCAATAGCCTTATTTTTTATTAATGACGCATCAAGCGAGAGTAACTATACCAATTCAAGAAATCTAATTTCAATTGGCAAAAGTAGTCAGGTTGATTTTCTTGAGATTTTTTCAACAAAAGGTAGCAATGATAGCTTTACCAACATCGTTACTGAGATTTTAGTGGACGAAAATACTATTGGTAATTATTATAAAATCCAAAATAATAATGACAATGCATCTCATATTGGCACTACCCAAATACATCAAAAGAGATCCAGTGTTTTCTCAACCTACACTTTCACTTTAAATGGTCGTACTGTTAGAAATAATTTGAACATCGCTGTTGATGGTGAAGGGTGTGAATCTCATATGTATGGCTTATATGTTGTCAATGGCAAAACTCATGTTGACAACCATACTTCTGCAGACCACATTAAGCCTAACTCTATGAGTAACGAGCTTTACAAAGGAATTTTAGAAGATAATGCCAGAGGTGTATTCAACGGAAAAGTTTTTGTGAGAAAGGAAGCTCAGAAAACCAATGCTTTCCAATCCAATAAAAATATTCTATTATCAGATACTTCTATTGTGAATACTAAACCTCAGCTAGAAATTTGGGCTGATGATGTCAAATGTTCTCATGGCTGTACAACAGGTCAGTTAGACCAAGATGCACTCTTTTATTTAAGAGCAAGAGGTCTAAGTAAAACAAGTGCCAGAGCTTTGTTGCTTTATGCATTTGCTATAGAGGTCATTGAAAGTGTAAAACTGGAGCCCCTTAAGAATTACCTAGAACACATCATATCAGAGCGACTATATAAAGACTTTTAGTATGACTGAAATTAGCAGCAAAATAAAAACATTGGACATAGAAGCTATAAGAAAGCAGTTTCCTGTTTTACATCAAACTGTGAATAATAAGCCTTTGATCTATTTTGATAATGCTGCAACTAATCAAAAACCACAGTCTGTAATTGATGCTATAAGCGGTTATTACGCTGGTTACAATTCTAATATTCATAGAGGCATTCACACACTTGCTGAAAAAGCAACGAAAGCATTTGAAGCAACTAGAAAAACATTAAAGGAATTTATCAATGCTAAAGAAGTAGAAGAGATTATTTTCACCAAGGGTACTACTGATAGCATCAATCTAGTCGCTGCTACTTATGGACGTAAGTTCTTTCAGGAGGGTGATGAAGTTATTATCAGTGGCTTGGAGCATCATTCAAATATTGTCCCTTGGCAATTAGTAGCCGAAGAAAAAGGTGCCAAAATTAAAGTGATTGATGTTAAAGAAGATGGATCATTGGATATTGATCAGTACAAATCTCTTCTTTCTGACAAGACAAAATTGGTTGCTGTTAACCATGCATCTAATAGTCTGGGTACAATTAACCCAGTAAAAGAAATAATTGATCTAGCACATGAGGTTGGAGCAAAAGTGCTTATTGATGGTGCTCAAGCAACTGCCCATTTAACCATTGACGTTCAGGATTTAGATTGTGACTTCTACGCTATGTCAGCCCACAAGTGCTACGGCCCCACAGGTACTGGAGCTCTTTACGGCAAGCGAGAACTATTAGAAGCCATGCCCCCCTATCAAGGTGGTGGCGAGATGATAAAGGACGTAAGTTTTGAAAAAACTACCTATAATGACATTCCATATAAGTTTGAAGCTGGCACTCCCAATATCGGGGACGTTGTGGCATTAAAAACTGCCTTGGATTTCATTACTGATCTTGGAAAAGAAAATATTGCTAGGCACGAAGATGAGCTTTTGGCATATGCTACCGAGAAAATAAAGAATATTGAAGGTGTTAAGATTATTGGTGATACACAGAAGAAAGTAAGTGTACTGTCTTTTATTGTTGACGGCATCCATCCGTTTGATATTGGTCAAATGCTTGATGCAAGCGGAATTGCAGTAAGAACAGGACACCATTGCACACAACCCCTTATGGATAGGTTCGAAATTGAAGGCACCATAAGAGCTTCATTTTCAGTTTATAACACCAAAGAAGAAATTGACAAAATGATAGAGGCATTAGATAGAGTTGTCAAATTCATGAAGTAATATGTCTATTAAAGAAAAACAAGAAGAAATTATAGAAGAATTTGCCATTCTGGATGGTGATATGGAGATGACCAATTTCTATGTAATGGAATTAGGGCAAAAGCTCCCACCAATGGATGAGAAGGGTAAGACTGAAGAAAATATTGTTAAAGGCTGTCAATCGAAGGTATGGTTAACGGCTAGTCTTGATGGTGATAAAGTTAATTATGAAGCTGATAGTAACACCGCCATTACTAAAGGCCTGGTTAGTTTATTAGTAAGAACATTTTCAGGTCAAAAAGTGAACGATATTCTTAATGAAGAGGTTTATTTTCCAGAGCGTATAGGCATGGAGCGATTTATTGGAACTCAAAGATCCAATGGATTTGGAGCAATGATAAAACAGATGAAGCTATATGCTTTAGCTTATAAAAGTAAAATAGAATCATGAGTGAGATCAAAGAAGCAGAATTAACTTTAAGAGACAAGGTTTTAGAAGCACTAAAAAACGTTTATGACCCTGAAATACCAGTGGACGTCTACGAACTGGGACTGATCTATGAGATAAGCATTCATCCTGTTAATAGTGTCTATGTCTTAATGACATTAACATCTCCTAACTGCCCTGCTGCTGAAAGTATACCCGCAGAGGTAGAAGCTAATATTAAGAAGATAGAAGGTGTAAATGATGTAAATGTAGAAATCACTTTTGATCCACCCTACTCTCAAGACATGATGTCTGAGGCGGCAAAATTGGAATTAGGTTTCTTATAATAACTAAAGAATATCAATAATTAAATAAATACAAACTACTAAATAATATGTATCCAGAAGAACTAGTAGCCCCAATGAGAGTTGATTTAACTTCGGTGGGATTTGCAGAATTAAAAACAGGACAGGATGTAGATAATCATCTTACAGACCATAAAGGAACAACTTTGATGGTAATCAATTCTGTTTGTGGTTGTGCTGCAGGAGCAGCCAGACCAGGTGTAAAGTGGGCTGTACAAAACACTAATAAAAAACCTGATCATTTAACAACAGTATTTGCTGGAGTTGATCAGGAAGCAGTAGCAAAGGCAAGACAATATACATTGCCATACCCTCCTTCCTCTCCTTCAATTGCCTTGTTCAAAGATGGTGAATTGGTTCACTTTGTTGAGAGACACCACATAGAAGGAAGAAATGCTGAAATGATTGGTAATCATTTGTTGGAAGTGTTCAATGAGTACTGCTAAATTTTAGCTAGAAATAATTAATTTAAGCCCTGATATGAGTAATTGTATCAGGGCTTTTATATTCTATGAGCAAAAGAAAAGTTACACAAGATCCTGGAACCGGAACGGCTTACCATTATAACTCTAAACGAGTTATTAATAAGGATGGCTCATTTAATGTTATTAAGAACGGCCTGGGTCTTAGCTATAGAAATACCTATCAGGCACTTATAAAAATGTCATGGCCTCGTTTCTTCTTGGTCATATTTAGTTATCTTTTTTTAATTAACGCTTTATTTGGACTCATTATAGCCTCTATTGGTGTTAACGGACTATCTGGTATTGTTCCTGTCAATTTTATTAGGGACTTTTTACACGCCTATTACTTTAGCTTTCAAACATTCACTACCGTAGGTTACGGAGCTATTTCTCCACAGAGTGATGTTTTACATATCGTTGCGATAATTGATGCAATATCAGGATGGTTGAGTTTTGCACTAATCACAGGTATTCTATATGGCAGATTTTCAAAACCTTCGGCAAGACTTTGGTACAGCGAAAAGGCGTTGATTGCCCCTTATAAAAATGGTATAAATTGTCTTCAGTTTCGTATCGCCAATATGCGAAATAGCACATTAATAGATATGGAAGCTACAATGCTCATGATGATAGTTCAAAAGGTTGAAGGCAAACCAATACGGCAATTCATTCCACTAACCTTAGAGCGTGACAAAATCCTTTTCTTTCCTCTTAATTGGACCATTGTCCATCCAATAGATAAAGACAGCCCACTTTATGGAAAAACAAAAGAGGACTATGCTGAAATGCAAGCAGAGCTATTAATACTTATTAAAGGCTTTGACGACACCTTCAGCCAGACCGTTCACTCAAGGTATTCCTACAAACATGAAGAAATGGTTTGGGGGGCTAAATTTATTTCTGCCTATAGCACAGGTGAAACCGGAGATGAAGTCATCGATTTTGCTAAGATGGATGTTTATGAAGAAAGAGAATTATTTTAAAAACTCAGATGGTTTCTAAATTCAATAATCTCATCTTTAAAGGATCTATCAGTATTTATTCCTAGTTTGTCATTCAATTCTAAATTAGGTTGAATCCTAAGTTCGCGTAATTTTAAATGCTGATTAACAAAGATAAATTCCAGTTCTGGAATTAGTTCTTTCAAGACATCAACAATGTCTAAAACCACTAGATCCCTTACTACTAAATTATAGGTGCCAGAACTAATATCGTTATTCAACAATCCCGCTAGTGCCTTTGAAATGGCATCAATATGTATGAATGAACGGTGTTGTCTACCATCACCGTGTATAATGATCTTTTTATCGAAATTAGCCTCAAAGACAAATTTATTAATTACTGCATCGAAACGCATGCTTTTGCTATAGCCATATACGTTACCACAGCGCAAAACATAAGTCTCCATTTTATCCTTGAGCCTACTTACATGCTCCTCACCTCTCATTTTTGAAATCCCATAAAACGTTTTAGGGTTGGGAATTACCTCCTCACCCACTCCCTGCTTTGATGAGCCATAAACGCCAGTACTACTCGTATAGATAAATTTCTTTACATTACTACTCTCTACAGCATAGACTAGCTCAGCGGTACCCCAATGATTTACCTGCTCAAAAAAATGGGGATCAGCATTAGCAAATGGCGTAGTTACTTTAGCTGCCAAATGATAAACAACATCAACGCCATCTAGTACTTTCTTTAACTGACGAGAATCTAGCAATTCACCTTTAATGAATTTAACCTTCTCAAAATTGGGCATTTTACCGTTTATAAAAAGGTTATAGTTGCTACGACTCAAATTGTCAAAGACTATGATTTCTTCAATCTCAGGTTCCTGAGCTAATGAATACACTAATTCTGTACCTATATATCCGGCACCTCCTGTTACTAATATTCTCATTTACTTACTAAATCTGTGTGTAGTCCGCATTCGGTTTTATTCATACCATACCATCTCGCTTCTCGTTCCATCATTTCTGGATCCACCTTTCTCGTACATGGCTCGCAGCCTATACTTAAATACCCATTCGACTCCAAGGGATGCTTGGGTAAATCATACTCCTTTTGATATTGATAAATTGTTTTTGCATTCCAATCCAACATCGGATGAAATCTTGCTGTATTATGAGGTGCGGACTGTTCTACTTTCATAGATTTCCGTACTGCACTCTGATCTGCTCTTACCCCATTGATCCAAACATCATGGCGTAATAACAAATTATCTACAGGCTGGGTTTTATTAAGATAACAGCAATGGTCCGGGTCACTAGCAAATAGTAACCTTCCTTCACTGTCTCGCTGCATAAATTTGGGTACATCAGGACGCAAATCTATAAGGTTGATTAGACCAAATTCTTCGACTACTTTATCTCTAAAAGCCACGGTTTCTGGAAAGTGATATCCGGTATTAATAAATACAACTGGAATCGAATTATCTATTCTACTTAATATATGTAATAACACAAGGCTGTGAGACTGAAATGACGATGTGGTAAACATCTTCTTCCCGTCAGTCTGGTATTTTTCAATGGCCAATTTTATCTGTTCAAAATTCAAATTATTGCTGTTTTGAGGGTGTCAAAGATATTCAAACAGATCTCATTGAGAAATAATTTATCTTATTTGTGATTTAATTAATAATTAAGAAACGGTTCCAACCGTGCTATTATTGATTTTTTTCTTGTAATAACATTTATAATTAGCTAGCTTATAGGCAATTACAAGTTGAATGAAATCATTTCAAAAAAAATATTTCATCCTTATTCTAATAATGTTCCCCACTTATTTCTGTGTCGCGCAACAGGATGCTATTGTCTCAAATTATCATTTAAACTCTTCATTCTTCAATCCTGCCTATTCTGGCCTCTATAACAGGTTTATTTTTAACTCACACCTGAGAAGACAATGGACAAATCTTCCAGGAAACCCAAAAACTAATGTTGTTTCAATAACTTCTTCACTAATAGAAAATACATTAGGAGCAGGTTTAATTATCAATCAAGATGAAATTGGCATTACCACTACTTTAGATCTTAACTTGCAATTGTCTTATCAAATTGAATTAGGCAATAACAAGGTGTTTTCATTTGGTCTTCAGGGAGGCACAACAAATGTAACACATAATCAAGATGAGCTTAATCTAAGATATTTGGATGATCCTGATTTTCCTCAAATTGAACAATCAGCGTCAAAACCTAATTTCGGAGCAGGAGTTGCCTTAATGAGTGACAGCTATTTTATTGGCTTTTCAGCACCCAGACTATTAAATTCCGAATTTAAAGATGGTTTGACTAGTAATACCATACATAAAAGGCACCTATATCTTATGGGGTCATTCATCAAAGATTTAACCCCAATCTTCAAAATTAAGCCTGGCGTATTGTTAAGACACGTCAACGGTTCTCCTATATCATTTGATATCAGTGCGAGTGTTTTGTATAACAATCGCATTTGGGCAGGTGTATTCACAAGGGATTTTAATACTCAAGGAGCACTGCTTCAGCTTATTTTAAAAAATGCTTATAGACTTGGCTATTCAGTAGAAATTCCGACCAATTCTTACATAAAATCTAGTTACATAACACATGAAATTTCTATAGGAATAGACCTTGCTCTATTTCGACAACAAGACGTGTACTTAAGACACTTTTAAATTGCAAAACAAGATCATTAAATCATTTCAAATGAATTATGACTTTAACACTTATAAAAAAACCGTTATGAAAAAGATATTAATACTTGCATTTGGGATGTTTATAATGACTAATCTATCAAAAGCTCAAACATTATATACCGCCAATAATAATCCCGGAGCAAATACAGGTGTAAACGTTTTTACTGGTAGTACAGCTATGCAAGATGCATTCACAGCATCAGCTGCTGGTGATATTATATATTTAGTGCCAAGTTCAGTACCCTATGGTAACCTTAATATTACTCACAGTATTACACTTTTTGGAGTGGGTATAAGGCCCGATAAAGACCTTGGGGCAAAGTCACTCGTTGGACAGATAAATATTGACGCTGATGATGTACGCCTTTCAGGATTGACAAATTCAATTGGGACTAATCTTGAAATAAGAATAGGCTGGAACAGTGGAACGAGTAATATTAATGGTATAACCATTGAGAATTGTAATATTACAAGGGTTCTGATGACCGCTGGGCCTACAGCTACAGTTTCTAATTTATTAATTAGAAATAATGTTATTACAGGTACCGGAAGTCTAGCAACTCATATTTTGCTAAACACAACTTCCAATGCCATTATAACTAATAATATCATGATAGAAGGCGGCTCTGGATCAATGATAAAAGCTTTGAATGCTACACTGACATACAACGCTTTCGTTCATAGCGGTGATGAACCTCCTTTCAGTGATGTGGTAAACTGTATAATCGATCATAATATATTCTACGGAATAAGGGTAGATGTACCGGCTACCGCAACTGGTAATACCTGGACTTACAATTTAGCTTTTGGGAATAGTCCTGACAGCCGTAACGTTTTTAATACGACCACTAATGGCAACACCGGTATAGGAAATATTGAAAGTGTATCTGGCAACAACGATCCTTTATTTGTTAACCTTCCACTTATCTCAGTTTGGGATAATTCCTATGATCTTACCTTGCAAGCCGGTTCACCAGCTCTTAATGTTAATGGCGAAGATATTGGTCCTTCAGGTGGAGCTACACCGTTTGATTTTGAAGGTAATTTACTACCATTAATACAATCGGTGACAATACCTGCAGTAATTCCTCTAGGTACAGATTTACCTATTACTATCAAGGCAAAAGGTAATTAATGCGAAATTATCGCATATATAGCTTTTATTTATTTTTGATGCTGGCAGTTGGCAGCCATTTGTCCTTTTCTCAGGGGAATATAAATGCCATGGAATATTTCATAGACGATCAGGACCTTGGGATTGGAGCAAACCCTATTGTTCCAATTACTGCAGGAGCTACCATATCTGAAAGTTTCACCATCCCAACCTCAGGTCTTTCTGTTGGATTTCACACCGTATATTTTAGAGTTCAAGATTTAGGGTTGCAATGGAGTATTTCTGAAAGTCGTAGTTTTTATGTTAGTTCTTCAGACTTAACTACACAAGCTAATGTTATTGAAGTTGAATATTTTATTGACATTGATCCTGGTATTGGAAGTGGTACTTCTTTGGGTGCATTTGCTTCAACCTCAATTGATTTTAACTCAATAATTCCTACTAGTGCTTTATCAACAGGTTTTCACACATTTTACACTAGATCACTTGATTCGGATGGCACTTGGGGCAATCTTGAATCGAGGGTCTTTTATATAAGCGAATCGGATTTAACAACGACTGCCAATATCGTAGAGCTAAGATATTATATCGATACGGATCCAGGTTTGGGTAATGGCACAACAATTCCTATAACTACATCTATTAATATTGATGTTTCCACCGTTATTTCAACTGCTTCACTATCAGCAGGCTACCATACAATTTATATCCGAGCGCTAGATGATGATGGTATCTGGAGTGATCTTGAATCAAGAGCCTTTTATTTAAGTGAATCAAACTTAACCACGACTGCTAACATTGTTGAATTACGCTATTATATAGATGCAGACCCCGGCATTGGTAATGGTACGTTAATTCCTATCACTACTTCAATTAATATAGATGTTGCTGCTCTTGCGTCCACATCTGCATTATCAGGAGGTTATCATACCATTTATATCAGAGCGTTAGATGATGATGGTATTTGGAGTGAAATTGAAGCTAGGTCTTTCCTTGTAGATCAATACGCCCCAGGACTAATATCGGCAGTTGAATATTTTTATGATACCGATCCTGGCTATGGATCTGGTAGCAACTTTGCAATTTCTCCTTCGGCAGCCTCAATAGATCAGATCATTGATTTGCCAACTACGGCATTAACAGCGGGAACTCATGAAATAGGCTTGAGACTAATTAATGATAATGGTGCCATTGGGATGACTGATTATTATTCATTTAATATTTGTGCTACAGCCTCTCCTGACTTTACAGTCTCAACAGCATGTACTGGAATAGTAACCAATTTCATTGATATTTCGACAGGAGTAGTTGGTGGGGATGTCTACTCGTGGGATTTTGATGGAGATTTTATCGAAGATGACAATACCTCCGGAAGTACCTCTTTTACTTACCCTGGACCTGGCACATACACAGCTACTCTAACTATTGATAGGAGTGGTTGTATAAGTACAATTGCCGTTAACGTAGTTGTCGAAAGCATTCCAATAGCAGGTTTTACAACTTCTATTGCTTGTTTGGGTCTGGAAATAGGTTTTACCGACACATCGACTGAGACCCTTCCGGGTGATGTATACTCATGGGATTTTGATGGTGACAGTATTGAAGATGATAATACTGTTGGAAACACAACTTTCATATACCCTACAACTGGCACTTTTACAGCTTCACTTGTTGTTGATCGTAATGGTTGTTTTAGCACCACTACCATGAACGTTACTGTTGAAAATACTCCTACTCCAAATGCTGGTACAGATCAAAATATTTGCGTTGATAATACAGTCCTTGCCGCTACACCTGCAAATGTAGGGGAAACTGGAGTCTGGAGTATAATTTCGGGAACGGGTACTTTTTCTAGTATAAATGATCCAACTGCCACTTACAATGGGATTACTACATTAAACAACCAAATTAGATGGACAGTTACAAACGATGCGGCCGGATGCGCGGGATTTGACGATGTTATCATTCAAAGCAATCAACCTATTACTGCATCCCCTTCGAGCAGCATAGTATCACTTGGCCAAACCATTAATACAGATGTTCAATTAAATGCCATAATCAATCCCGGTGATACCCTAACGACAACCATAATCACTCAACCAACGAAAGGAACAGCAACTTTATTGACAAATGGCTCCATTGACTACTCCCCTACTGACGGAACAGTGGGTGCAGATACTGTTGGTTTTCAACTGTGTAATCAATGTAATAATTGTTCTAACAGTTATGTGGCAATTGACATTCAAAATAATGCTCCTGTAATAACACCAGGAACACTTTCTGTAGATCCAGGGGGTACTATCACCCTTGATTTACTAGCCATCATATCAGACGCAAACAATAATTTAGATCCCGCATCTTTGAGGATAGTACAACAGCCGATCAGTGGAGCTTCGGCTTCTATTGACGCTAATTTCAGGTTAATTATCGACTATTCTGGTATTGTATTCGTAGGAGAAGATCAATTGAGTATTGAGGCCTGTGATTTGGCTGGAGCCTGTGCAACAAGTATAATTTTTATAGAGGTCAATTTACCTGGCGACCCTCCAATTATAGTTTATAATGCAGTATCGCCAAATGGAGACGGAAAACATGATTTCCTGGAAATAGAGAATATCGACTTTTATCGTGGCAATAGAATAGTAATATTCAATCGTTGGGGCAAAAAAGTATATGAAGCCAGTAATTATGACAACGACATTGTAAAATTTAATGGGCAAGGCAATACCAACGGAGCCTCAGATTTGCCTGGGGGCACTTATTTATATCAACTGGATTTGGGTAATGGAAAAACGACTGAGGGATTTTTTATTTTAAAAATTTAAATCTCAGTGCTCGTTATAGAAGCATAATACAAATAAAAAGTATTTGCTGTCATTAATATATTGATTCATGTAAATCACGCTAAAGAATCAAAAATTACCTGATCGTAGTTTAAAATCCTTTACTTTTTAGTATTGATAAGAAG
>CAYGNU010000089.1:0-414 GCA_964351175.1 uncultured Roseivirgaceae bacterium
ATCCTGACTTACTCAACTTCTAGTTATTTAAAAATCTTATTTTTTTTCGGCTTTAGCATCAATTTTTTCTCTTATCTCTTTAGGGCTGAATCCTAGCCTCGATCCTACTAGGTTAATGAGTTCTCGTTCTGCATTTGCAAAATCACCATCAAGCATAGCGAGTTCAATCATATCTCCTAATTGTTTATCCTTATCCTCATGGTTTTGAGGTATTAGAAAAACATATTCATCCGCCCTATCGATCATCACAGTTAAGCGATCTAGAGGTATACCATTATCAAAGGCGATTTTAGATAAAGCCACCATTTCCACTTCTGCTATTTTGCCGTCAGCTGCAGCAAGTGATATTAAATTTCTAAAATGTTCGATGTTTACATTAAGCATCTTCAAAATATTTAACTATTAGACTAAAAT
>CAYGNU010000089.1:424-11325 GCA_964351175.1 uncultured Roseivirgaceae bacterium
AGACTAAATTGGAAGATAATAGAATTTTCATTAGTTCACACTAAAAATAAAAGTAAAGTGTTTCATTTGCCCTTTATTTAAACTTGATTTCCTCTGATACCATGACAAAGAAAGAAGAATTGATTGACTCATTTGATCCAAATGCTCCTAGTGCACCGGGCAGTCTATATGGTTTACCATTTGATATGGAAACATCAGAATTAATAATAATACCTGTTCCTTGGGAAGTAACTGTCTCTTATAGTGCCGGTACTGCAGATGGGCCAGATGCCATATTGGAAGCTTCTGCTCAGGTAGACCTTTTTATTAAAGATATTAAAAATGCATGGCAGATGGGCATATATATGTTACCAGCACCTGAAAATCTCGCGGAGGAAAACCGTAAATATCGAGATTTAGCTTCTAAATATATCTCTTGGCTAGAGACTAATGAGGAAGATTGGGTTACTGATGAACTTAAAATTGTTCCTAAAGCCATAGATGAAGTTTCTGAAAAGTTGAATATCTATGTTAAATCTCAAGCAGTAAAACTTGCAAATCAAGGTAAGATGGTGGCCTTATTAGGAGGAGATCATAGCACCCCTCTCGGATTAATAAAGGCAATGTCAGAACTACACCCTTCATTCGGAATTCTCCAAATAGATGCGCATGCAGATTTGAGAGAGGCATATGAAAACTTCACTTATTCTCATGCCTCTATTATGTACAATGCTTTAAAAATTAAAAATGTAAGTAAGTTGGTCCAGGTGGGAATTCGTGATTATTGTGAGGAAGAAATGGAGTATATCAAAAGTTCAAACGGTCGGGTAAAAACATTTTTTGACGAGGATATAAAATCTGCTCTTTATGAAGGAAAATCATGGAAGATGATTTGCGATAATATAATCAAGGAGTTACCTGACCTTGTTTATATTAGTTTTGATATTGATGGTCTGGACCCCAAACTATGCCCGAATACAGGAACACCTGTACCTGGAGGGTTTGAATTTAATGATGTGGTTTATTTGATGAAACAGATAGCTAAATCAGGTAAAAAAATCATCTCGTTTGATCTGAATGAAGTCTCACCGGGTGATGATGAGTGGGATGCCAATGTTGGTGCTCGCCTACTATATCATATGGCTGCGATCATGGGAGTTTCTCAAGGTAAATTACAGTTTACACTTTAAAGCCCATTACAAGTATATCGTCAGTTTGTTCACCATCTTTTCGCCAATCACTTAGCGTAGTCCCTAAATATTTATGTTGATCCTCCAAAGGCTTTAAATGAATTTCCAAAAGCATTTTCTTAAATCGACTAACCATGAATTTTTTGTTATCAGCTCCTCCAAATTGATCAGGATAACCATCTGAAAAAATGTAGAAAATATCGCCTTTCTGAATATCAACTTGATGTTCTTCAAATTTCTGAGGGTCACTATCCATGTCACCAATTGTCCTCTTGGTTCCTTTTATTACATTAATCTCATTATTTCTGATTTGATATAATGGACGGTTGGCACCAGCAAAGTATAATTTGCCTTTATTTCTATCAATACTACAAAGGGCTACATCCATACCATGATTGGATGTCATCCTATCTGCGTGATTTATTGAGTTTCTTACTTGCTCATCTAACTTTGTTAAAATAATTGATGGATTTGACTCATTATCCTGATTAATAATCTGCTCCAATGATGAATGCCCTATCACCGTCATAAAGGCGCCTGCTACCCCATGACCAGTACAATCTATAGCTGCTACAATATGCCTATCGTTCAATTCAGAGAACCAGAAAAAATCTCCCGAAACTATATCTTTAGGCTCAAACAGTACCAAAAAGTCGTCTTGATACATTTCAGGAACGTTAAATTGCAATAAGGATTTTTGTACACTCTTGGCGTAATCAATGCTCTCTGTAATACTATCATTCTTTTCCTGAATGATTAATTTCTGATTTTCTAGTTCAATATTCTGTGCTTCAAGTTGAAGTTTATTCTTTTTGATCGTTCTCAGTTCTTGAAAGATTACTAGACTTAATCCAACCACTAAAAACGATACAATAACTACAGATGTAATTACAATCTTATCATTCTGAATTTGAAGCTGCTGCAATTCACTTTGTACTTTTAGTGCCTCAATTTCTGATTGTTTCTTTTCCATTTCGTAAGCACTTTCAAGTTCTGCAATTCTTCTCGCACTTAGCTCATTAAAAACCTTTTCCTTGGCATTATTGTGCAACTGTAAAAAACTGTAGGCCATAAACATATCACCAGTAGCAAAATAGGTCTCAGCCAAGGAGCCATAAATAATCTCAATTAATCTTTTATTATCGGTTTCCTGAGCTACAGAAAGAGCTTCTGTGAAGATTTCAATAGCCTTTTCATTTTGCTTTATAGACTTGTAAACAGTGCCAATGTTATGTAATGCATTACCCTGCCCATTTTTATTATTATTCAGCTTTTCTAAATCCAGAGCGCTTTCATAAAATGCCATAGCATTGTCCCATTCACCTCGTTGAAAATAAATATTTCCTATATTGTTGAATGGGACGAATGCTTGAGAGTTGTCTTCTAACTCTTCATAAATGCTTAGCGAGCGCATATAATATTTGAGTGCATAATCGTACTCATTAAGATCTGTATAGACATTTCCAATATTATTAAGTGTACCGATAATTCTGAGTTTATGATCAATACTTTCAAACTTCTCCAGAGCCTTATTAAAAAACTCTAAAGCCTTTTCAAATTCAGATTTTAATGAGTAGATGGTTCCTATATTGTTATAGGTGTAGGCTAGAGCATCTTCAAACTTGTTTTCTTCCTGAATTCTAACTGATTTTAAATAGCTATCTAGGGCATTGTCTAATTGACCTCTGTTCTTATTAAGAACTCCAATATTGTTATAGCTCGAAGCCATACCACTAGGATCATTGATTTCTGTAGCTAAGGCTAGAGCTTGGTTTGTATAATCCAATGCTTTTGCAGGATCATTATTAACATACTGTTTATAGAGATCATTGAGTATGATAACTTTTTCCTTTCCTTCAGCGCTCTCGAGCTGATTTTCAAGGCTATCAATTGTCGGGTTTATGACAGGCTGTTGTATTATCAATAATACAGAGAGAATAAGGGCTAAGGACATTTATATTTGATAGTCAATATTAATAAAATGATAAGTTAAGCATTTATGCTAATAATCCTTACCATGCTTTTAAATATTTATATCTTAGCAACCTTTGTTTAATTTTATCATGAACTATGGGTGATTTAATTGTTGATTTTGCGAATTGGATTTGGGGTTTACCACTACTCATATTACTACTAGGTGGCGGTTCTTTCTTTCTGTTCTATTCTAAATTATTGCCATTCAAATATTTTGGTCATGCTATAAAAGTACTGACCGGAAAATATGATAGCGATGAGGAAAAAGGTGAAATCAATCATTATGAGGCTCTTTCCACACACCTAGCTTCCACGGTAGGCATGGGCAACATTGCTGGTGTTGCTATTGCCATAGTTACAGGAGGGCCTGGAGCAATTTTCTGGATGTGGGTAAGTGCATTTGTAGGTATTGCAACAAAGTTCTTTACTTGTACCCTTTCAATCATGTATCGAGGCAAAGATGAACATGGTCAAGTACATGGTGGCCCTATGTATGTGATAAAAGAAGGTCTCGGAAAATCATGGATGCCGTTAGCATACTTCTTCTGCGTAGCAGGACTTGTTGGCTGTCTGCCAATATTTCAAGCCAACCAGCTTACTCAAGTGATTAGAGATGTACTTATCATTCCTAACGGAATGGGTGACTCCTATTTTATGCTATTTGAACAATCATTTCGGTATTCTGACTTATATACTGGTTTAGTGCTGACAGTACTTGTCGGTATTGTAATATTTGGTGGACTTAAAAGGATAGCTAACGTAGCTAGCAAAATGGTGCCTTTAATGATTGTAATTTACTTTTTATCGGTAATTACAATTCTAATAATGAATATTGGCGAAGTACCAGCTATGCTTGGATTGATAATTAGTGATGCATTTTCAGGAAGTGCTGTTGCCGGTGGAGCACTTGGAGCCGTAATTATAACTGGCGCTCGAAGGGCAGCATTTTCTAACGAAGCCGGAATAGGAACTGCGCCAATAGCTCATGGTGCTGCCAAAACAGATGAACCTGTCCGTGAAGGAATGGTTGCTATGTTAGGCCCAGCTATTGATACTTTGGTCGTTTGTACGCTAACAGCTCTCGCGATACTAATTACAAATGTTTGGCAGACAACTGATCTTGATGGTGTAACTTTAACTTCAAGAGCTTTTGAATCAGCCTTTCCAGGATTTGGAAACTACATTTTATTAATATGTATTTTCTTCTTTGCCTCTTCTTCACTATTTAGCTTTTCATGGTATGGCTCCAGATGTATGGCATTTATTGTTGGCGAAGACAAAAAATACATATATAACTATGTTTATGTAGCAACCATCATTTTTGGCTCGGTGGCATCATTAAGCACAATATTCAGTTTAATTGATGGGGCATTTGCTCTTATGGCTATACCTACTATGACCTCTGCTTTATTGTTAGCTCCGAAAGTTATAAAGGCAGCTGATGAATATATAGCAAAAATGAAACGTCAAAAAGTACTTAAATCATAAAATCTTAGTTCACCAAAATAGTAGGTATAATTTTAATTCATTAATTTGATTAAAATTTAACCGTTATGTTACCAAAGAAGCTCCTATCCATAATTATATTTTCTGTCGCAGCTTTTTCATTTGGTCAAAATGCAAATGCTCAAGGTTGTAGTGATGCTGGTTTTTGCACAATGGGCGCGATGAAGCCAAGCCAAATTTATACTAGAAAAATTAATTTTAAATTAAGGTCGGCAGAACTGAGTTTTGGAAGAGGAAAAACCACATTAACTCCTGTTCTTAATGTTGTAACAATGGATTTGACGTTTGGAATCAACGAAAAAACGTCTTTCCAATTCAAGTTACCTTATCAAACAGTAAAAGGTAATTTGGGCCAAACTTCTGGACTATCAGATATATCTTACTCTTTTACCAGAAACATGTACTCTACAGAGAGGTTTCATATCAATGCAACTTTAGGGGGAAAGATACCTACTAACAATTCAGATATAGATAGTGATGTAAATTCTGAATTTCTTACCTCAGCTCTTCCAGCGGGAACATCCACTGATTTGCCTATGTACTACCAAACCAGTTTGGGTAGTTTTGATTTTGTGGCAGGTGCTTCTTTCATAAGCCAAAAATGGATGTTTGCTACTGGTATTCAAATAGCATTAACTCAAAATGAGAACGATTTTCGTTACGAACAATGGGGGAATTACCCTGATGATAATTACCTAGGCCGGAACTTACTCGCAAACAATCTAAAACGATGAACAGACATAATGTTTAGGGCAGAAAGAGCATTTCATTTCTCCAATGTTGATATAAGGTTAGGCCTACTACCGATATTCAGAATATCGAAAGATGAAGTTTTAAATACAACTACTAACCAAAGAGAAAAGGTTGAAAACACGACAGGGTTAGCTTTAACTGCACTACTTAATGTCGCTTATCACTTCAATCGCAACAGCAGCATTAAAGCGCTATATGGCAAGAAGTTAACTGATAGAGATGTTAACCCTGATGGACTGACTAGGGAAAACGTTGCCACTATTTCCTATGTTCTTAGATTCTAAAATGCTTCGCCTTACAGCCTTCATCGTACTTATAAGTACAGTATTCGCATTCGGTCAAAACTGTGATGAACTCTCTCGTAGACTAAAGTCAGGCCAACTGTTAGAAATAGAGAAACTTATTGAAGAAAACAAAAACGTTTGTCCTGAGATAATAGGTGAAATCTATTTAAGAAAGGGACGAAATGACTTGGCTGAAGAGTTCTTTAATAAAGCTTTGGAAAATGCTAAAACAAAAGAAGAACGAGCCAAAGCACTAAACAACCTGGGAATTGTTTACTGGAATGGCGGTCATGCAGAAAAAGCCAAAGAACATATTTTAGAGGCTCTCGAGATAAGAAAGTCAGTCTTTGGTGAGAATAATGAATTAACCGCAGCATCTTATAATGATCTGGGTCTGGTTATATCAAGCATCGATACTGACCTTGCCCTCACTTATTATGAATCTGCATACAAAATCTACAAACAGATTTTAGGGGAGAAAAACGAAAAAACTGTTCAAGCATTGATAAACATGGGTATCTCCTACCGGACATTAGAATTTTATGGAGATGCTACCAATAATTTTAATGAAGCACTTAAATTATGGAAAGAGCTCTACCCAGATGGTCATCCAAACGAGGCGTTTATTATCAATAACATAGGTCAAACAAAACAACAAATGACTGACCTTGATGGAGCAAGAAAAGAATATGAAAAGGCATTAATGATTTACATCAAGTTCTATGGTAAAAAACATCCTGAAGTTGCCAATACCATGAATCTAATTGGAAGCATTTATAACATACAAGGAGAATTTGATTTAGCGCTGTCATACTATCAGAAAGCGATGATTGCTAATACCAATTCATTTAGCTCAGAAGATTTGGAGAAAAATCCGAAGTCAGATGAGTATTTAAATGCCAATATTTTAGTGAGCTCATTGTATTACAAATCAGATGCTTTTGCCAACCTTCACTATAATAGAACCTTAAAATTCAATGATCTAAAAAGGAGTCTTGACGCCTTATCCGTTTGTGATACGCTAATTGATGCCATCAGGCAATTAAGATCGAATGAAGCTGACAAATTGGCTTTAGGACAGATTGCCAATACTGTTTATGAAACTGGCGTGACATTGTGTAAAGGAATGGGTGACGTGGTTGTAAAAAGGGATGAGTATTATGAGAAAGCGTTTTATTTCGCTGAAAAAAGTAAGTCAGCGGTATTGCTTGAAGCTATTGCAGATGCACAAGCCAAATCATTTGCCGGACTTTCTTCAGAAGACCTTTCAAAAGAAAAGGATTTAAAATCTGAGTTGGCTTTTTACGAAAATGCGCTAGTCTCTGAGCAGCAGCAAGACTTAAAAGCGGCCTATCGATCTACATTGCTGGCACTTCGTTCAGAATATGCGGATTTTGTTAAAACACTAGAAACAAAATACCCTGAATACTATGAGTTAAAATTCAATCAGACACAGCCTAGTGTATCGCAGATTCAGGATAAACTAAAGGCCGATGAAACATTACTTAGCTATTTCCTAACTACAAATTCTAATCGTATTTATACTTTCGAAATCACGTCAAATAAATTTAAGATACATAATGAACCAAAATCTGAAGATTTTAGTCGGTATCTGGCAGGATTTAGGAACGGAATTTATTTTAAGGATAAAGAAGTTTATCTCAGTACAGGACATTTATTGTACGAGCAGCTAATACCAAATAGATTAGAGAAGAATACAGAACACCTTATCATTATACCTTATGGTCAGTTGAGTACTATTCCTTTTGAAGCACTCTTAACAGATGATCCAAAAGATAAGACTAGTTATAGCACCTACCCATTTTTGGTGAAGGACTTCGAGATTAGCTATTACTACTCTTCCACGCTATTTCTAATTCAAAAACCTGCTAATGTGGACGAAAACGATGCTTTTCTTTGTGCTCCAGTAATTTTCAAAGGGCAGTCAGATCTGCCAGGCACTGCTAGGGAAATTGAAGGGCTTTCAACTGTTTTGACTAATAAAGGCATTTCTTCCAAATCGGTATTATTAGATGATGCCAATGAATCATTAATTAAGAATAGTGATTTTAAACAATATAAGTATTTGCACTTTGCCACCCATGGTGTGGTTGATGAGGATAATCCTTCACAATCAAGAATTTTCTTAAACCCAAAAGACCTGGAAGATGGGAGTTTGTTTTCTGGGGAAATATACAATCTCAACCTAAGGTCTGATTTAGTTACATTATCAGCATGCGAAACTGGGTTAGGAAAATTGACTCAAGGTGAAGGTGTTATTGGGCTTTCAAGAGCGTTATTATACGCTGGAGCAAATAACATTATAGTTTCATTATGGAAAGTGTCAGATCAGTCAACTTCAGACTTAATGATAGACTTTTATTCTCAAAATCAGAAGACTGATTATGCTCTACCATTAAGAACCGCCAAATTGAATTTATTAGCTAAAGAAAAATATGCGGAGCCATATTATTGGGCTCCTTTTATTCTTATTGGTAAATAATCATTCATATCTTAATGATTCAACAGGGTTGACCTTTATAGCTTTATTAGTGTGATAACTTACCGTAATAAATGCTACCAATATCACTGAAAAGCCAGCAGTCACAAATACCCACCATTGTATAGATTGCTTATAAGCAAAAGTTTCAAGCCACAGTTCCATCAAATAATAGGTTATCGGTGTGGCAATGGCAGCACCTATTAAAATGAGAATTATGAATTCTTTTGACAATAAAATAAATATGTCAATAATCTTTGATCCTAGAACCTTTCTAACCCCTATCTCTTTTGTTCTTTGGTGAGCAGAATAGGCCGAAAGGCCGAATAACCCAAGACATCCTATAAAAATTGCTATCATAGAAAACACACCAAACATTTTACCGAACTGACGTTCATTGATATATTGCCTGTTGAAGTAATCATCTAAAAAGAAATATTCAAATGGATTTTCTGGAAATGCCTTATTCCACAGACCTTCAACATGCTCTACTGCTCCATTAACATTATCACCAGAAACTCTCACTGAGAAAAAATCAGCACTGTAGGGCTCAAAATAAAATAAGGTTGGTTCATAACTCTGTTTCAACGAAACCTGATTATAATCATTGACAACACCAATTATTATGGGGCTCCAATCCCAAGATGGTATGCTAATATTGGTACCAATTGCAGATTCAGCCGATTCATATCCAAGCATTTTTGAGGCAGATTCAGTTATAATAACAGCTGTATCTGAATCGTTGACAAAGTCAGGAGAAAAATTCCGGCCGGCAAGCAACTTCATTTCAAAAAGATCTATGAAATGGTAATCCATACTGTTTAATCTGAACACGACTATACTTTCATTATCTCCTCCATACGGCTTTACCCTCGCTTTAAATTCCTGAGTATTTCCTGGTACTGTCAGGGAACCGGATACCTGCTGAACGGAAGAGTGACTAGTCAATTCATTTCTAAAAAAATCAATGTTAGCATTAAATTGTTCCTTGTCTTTGGGTGCTATACTCGGCCGTTCTACAACCATTATCTGATCTATATCCATACCGATATTGGTGTTTTGCATAAAAGTCAGTTGGGAATAAACAATCATAGTAGCCGAAATCAGTCCGATGGATGCAATAAACTGCAATACAACCAAGGCCCTTCTTAGAAACACCCCAAAACTGCCACTTTTAAGTTTGCCAGATAAAACCGTTACTGGTTTAAAAGAAGATAGTACCAATGCCGGATAAATCCCTGACAACAAAGTCCCAAGTACCCAAAGTGTTACCAAGGTTCCAATTGTTGATCTATTCATTAATTGTAAAGCTGTAAAAGAATGGCCAGTCATTCCATTAAATAGTGGTATTGCCAATAGCACTAATAATAAAGCTATAATAGTAGCGGAAAAATTTATTATTGCTGATTCTAAAAGGAATTGACCCACCAATTGCTTTTTGAATGCTCCCAAAACCTTTCTTACGCCAACCTCCTTGGCACGTTCTATAGCTTTTGAAGTAGAAAGATTGATATAATTAACCCATGCAAGAACCAGGATGAATATAGCTATCAAACCCATAGCCTCCACTCCCTGAGCGCTGCCATTAATTTCAGTTTCGTCAGGAAAGCTTGAATGTAAATGAATGTCATTTACTGATTGCATAAGCATCACATCCTCCCGATTACGCTCAGCAAGATTTGGTGAGTATTTATCAACTAACTGAGGCAACTTGTCTGATACCGTCTTCTTGTCTGCATGATCTGTAAGCTTCACATAGACATACATGAGGTTTTGATTCCACGACCCATTGAATATCCTTGGAGCCCAATCTCCTCTTGTATAAAGTGTGCTATATGAAAATAAAAGATCAAATTTTAAATGGGTGTTCTCAGGCAAGTCGCTAAACACTCCTGTTATCTCAGCTATTTCATCATTATTCTGATCATCCTGCATTCTTAATATTTTGCCAATGGGATCAGCTTCAGCAAAGTACATTTTAGCAAGACTTTCTGAAATCACGGCAGTATTTGGTTTTGCAAGGGCCGTATTTACATCCCCATCTTTTAGTTGATAACCAAACATTGGGAGAAAAGAGCTATCAGCATACATGAACTTCTTTTGCTTAAGCTTTACCGGATTCTCTGCTACTTCTTCATTAGAAATTATGACATTAACCTTTGTTGGTGCGTTATAAAGACGAGCGTAATCCTCCACTTCGGGAATATCTGACTTCATAGCTGGTCCAACACCAGGATAATTTTCTGCTGTACTTGTAGCGAGTTCGTTATTAGCATACCTATCTAGTGTCACCCTATAAATAGAATTGGAATTTGCTAAGAAGTTTTCATAGCTATTTTCAAAATTCACATAGTGATTTAAGAGAACAAAAGCAGCTATTCCAATGGCTAAACCCAAGATATTGATAATTGAAAATACCCTGTTTTTCAGAAGACTACGCAGTGCAATTTTTAAATAGTTTTGAAGCATAAAATCAGCCTTGACATTTATAATTTAAAATCTCATCCAAAATAACTCGCAAGAACCTCACCTACATAATAAGCCAAAAATGCAGCGAGCCCTCCTAATAAGAGTGTTTCCATTATTCCCTTAAAAAAGGGTTTTTCAGTCACTTTACTCTTCAAAAATCCAACAAACATGAGAGCAGCCGCTGTAGATAAACAGGAAATAAGAAAAAGATTATCCCTGTCTCTTTTAAACATCTGACGCTGCCGA
>CAYGNU010000090.1:0-11268 GCA_964351175.1 uncultured Roseivirgaceae bacterium
CATTAATTCATATCCACCGTAAGAGAGGTAGTCCAAGTTTTTATCACCAACTCTTTCTCTAAGCTTAATTAGACCTTCCCACCTTTCATTTACCAATGCTAAAGTGTCTTTTGCTCCAAGCACTTTGATATCTTCTAGAAGCTCTGTCAAACTACCAAAACAAGCAAATCCAGCATTTTTGGTGCTTGCGCCTGTAGGTAGTATTCCTCTTTCCAAAACCATTACACTGGCATTCGGTTTTTTCTCTTTAATGGATATAGCGGTTGAAAGACCAACTATTCCACTTCCTATGATTATATAATCATAGTTTACAAACGATTCTTTTTCCCAATAGCTCAACATATGCAGGGCTGAATTAACGATTTTTATAGATGTTTCACCAGTATTGATTATCTTTTCAATCATTTTTTAACTTATGGATACTTCTAAGATTGTTGAGAAGGCTAAGTCGTCTTCTTTTTATTTGTGGCTACTCAATTCAGGTTTAAATAGTATGATACCTTTTAATAAACCTCATGGATTTAAAGTGGTTGAGATTACCGATACGTCAATAAAAACTAAGCTGCCTTATAAAAGAGGGAATTTTAATCATATAAAGGGGTTGCATGCTTGTGCCTTAGCTACTTTATCAGAATTTTCTACTGGGTTTTTGATGATATCGCGTCTAGATCCTAAGAAGTATCGCATCATCTTGAAGACGCTTGAAATGGAATATCACTATCAGGGAAAGATGGATGGTTTTGGAACATTCGAGATTAACGACCAGTGGTTGGACGAGAAGATTTATAATCCATTAAAAGAAAATGAATCTACCGTGGTGATCTGTGAGATAAAAATTCATGATACGGAGGGTAACCACTTAACAACTGGTAAAGTACATTGGCAAGTGAAGTCTTGGGATAAAGTAAAAACAAAGTTGAATTAGCCGTCATCAATTTGTAAATTGTATTACTATGAGAAAAATTGACGAATTACTTTCTGAATATGGTGAGAGTCATCAAAATAGCACCAATAAGGCAATCCACTGGATTTGTGTACCGGCAATATTCTTAAGTATTGTAGGTTTAATATGGTCTATACCAAGCGGTTTTCTACATAGCAATGTGTCAGTAAGCCCATACGCCAATTGGGCAACCATAATATTAGTCTTAGTACTTGCCTATTATATCGCGCTTTCCTTGTCTTTGGCAATAGGCATGGCAGCGTTTTCTTTTTTATGTCTATTTCTCGTAAATCAACTTGAGGCATTTGATCTAGCACCCCTATGGCAAGTTTCACTTGGCATATTTGTTATTGCTTGGATAGGCCAGTTTTATGGTCATAAAGTAGAAGGGAAGAAACCATCATTTTTAAAAGATATTCAATTTCTAATGATAGGCCCGGCATGGCTCATGCACTTTATTTATAAGAAGATAGGTATTCCTTATTGAAGCAAGTTACATGCTTAGTTCTACAGTCCCTATTGGGTATCATTTTGATTTCCAAGAGTATTTATTCAATACAGAGCGTCATCGATTAACGCAAGCCAAAGAAGGGTGGAAATCATTCTATTGGTTAGATGAAAAGAAGAAACTTATTCAAGCGTCTTTTCATGTTCATATAGATAGAAATACTGCCCAGAGTCCTTTTAGAGCTACATTTGGAGGTGTAGATTTTTCATCAAAGTTATCTCAACGACATTTGACAGAGTTCATAAGGGAGGTAGAAACTGTTCTCAACGATTGGAAGATTCAAGTGATTGAAATTATAACGTGTCCTCAGATATATCATAGCAATAAATTTTCTCAACAATTTCAGGCACTAGTTGATAATGGATTTGAACTAAGGCAATCGGCATTGGCTTCCTGTATAAGGGTTAGTAAAAAAATTCAATTCGGTGAAATACTAGAAAAAGCCAACAGGAAAAGACTTCAAAAAACGAGTAACCTCAATTTCAATCTGCTCCCAATTAGTGAATTAGAGAATGTCTATAATCTTATTTACAAATCAAGAAAGGTCAAGGACTATGAATTATCATTGTCCTTGACTCAATTAGGTGCCGTGGTAAATAATTTGAATGAAGAGTTTTTGCTCTTTGGGGTATATCGAGATACTACGTTGATCGCTGCGGCTATTTGTTTAAGAGTATCTCAAAAGGCACTTTACTTGTTCTATGCGGATCATTTAAAGGAATTTGAAGATTTAGCACCATCTGTTTTTTTATACTCAGAGATTTATAAGTATTGCCAGCAAAACAATTTTGAACTGTTAGATTTAGGAACATCTTCTGAGAATGGGATTACCAAATTTGGGTTGTTAGAATTCAAAAAGTCAATAGGCGCAGTTCCATCTTTAAAACCCACTTTTTTCAAACAATTAAATGACTGATTCTTACCCTTTGGTCAGTGTGATTGCATTATGCTACAATCACGAAAAGTTTGTTAATGAAGCAATCGATTCTATTATAAACCAAACATATTCTAATATTGAAATCATTATTGTTGATGATGCCAGTACGGATAATAGTAGACGAGAAATTGAAAAACTGTTGGTAAAGAATACGCAAATAAAATTCATTCCTTTAGAAAGTAACATTGGAAGCTGCGCGGCATTTAATGTTGGGTATAAAATATCAAAGGGTGATTTTATAATCGATTTTGCAACTGATGATATTTTACTTCCAACTAGGATCGAAATGGGAGTTAAGGCGTTTCAAAGTGCGGATAAAAATGTCGGGGTAAATTTCTCAAATGCTTCAATTGTAAATGAGGATGGAACTTTTTATGACAACTTTTATGATACGAATAAAGAGGGAAAAGCTATTCAACCACCCCCGGAAGGGGATCTTTATGAACTGTTGGTAAAAAGATATTTTATCTGTCCACCAACCTTGTTTTCAAAACGAGAGGTCTTTGTAAGCCTAGAAGGCTATGACGAGAACTTAACTTATGAAGACTTTGATTTTCTAATTCGTTCCTCTCGAAAATATAAATACTGTTATACCGATGACATACTCGTCCATAGGAGGAAAGTATCTAATTCTATGTCTACTAAGCAATATGTTTATAAAAGCAAACAGATGTACAGTACGCTTGAGATTTGCAAGAAGATTGAAGTGCTGAACGAAAGTTCTGATGAACAGAAGGCTCTAAGAATAAGGATTTATTATGAAATGCGGCAATGTATTAGAAATGGAAATTTAAAGCTACTTTTTTCTTATTTGAAGTTGTTGACGAAATAAAAATTAACGTCTATTATCGTCATTTTCGAGCATACTTAAATAGCTCTTGTAGCGACTTTCAGCTATCTCTCCATCCTCCACAGCCTTTTTTATAGCACAGCCTGGTTCATGGGTGTGTTTACAATTATGGAATTTACATTCACCTATCAAGTTCCTCATTTCAGGAAAGTAATCTGAAATTTCTTCTTGCTTCATATCAATAAGGCCAAGCTCTTTGATGCCAGGCGTATCAATAATTAAAGTGTCATTTCCCATGTTAAACATCTCTGCAAATGTCGTAGTATGAACGCCTTTGTCTGAGAAAGATGAAACATCAGATGTTTTTAATTGTAGATCAGGAGCTATACAGTTAATGAGCGTTGACTTTCCAACACCAGAGTGTCCTGAAAAAAGACTTTTTTTGCCGTTTAATTGTTCAATTATCTCATCTATTCCTGATTTTTGAACTGCTGAAGCTGTTAGGCAGTCTACGCCTATATTTTTATAGATCTCAATATATTCATCTTGCTTCTTTAACTCTTTAGGACTTAGGAGGTCAATCTTATTGAAGATGATTATTTGTGGAATTCTGAATGCTTCGGCAGAAACAAGAAACCTGTCTATAAAGCCCAATGAGGTCCTAGGAAAAGTTAAGGTAGCAACCAGAATAGTTTGATCAATATTTGCGGCAATAATATGGCCTTGATTTTTATTCTTGATGGATTTTCTAATGATGTAGTTGTCTCTATTTTCGATTTTATGAATTAGGCCTTCTGTCTCACTCAATTCCAAATCAAATTCAACGTTATCACCTACTGCAATGGGGTTTGTTGTTTTGAAACCAGACAGTCTCAATTTGCCTCTCGTGCGACAATTATAGGTTTTGCCATTCTCAGCCAGCACCTCATACCAAGAGCCTGTCGAACGCATTACTAACCCTTTCATGGTTGGATCAACTTTTTACAGTACTCGAAAATCTTATCTGTAGCCCCGGTATTATCTTTTACATAATCCATATTAACCTGACCAGCTATTTGAAGTGCTGTATCTTCCGTGAAGATGGCAAATTGATCTCTTAATTCTGTATAACTACCAACTGCTACTGCACCACCTAAATTGATGAGCTCAACGGCTTCATTAAATTTCTTGTAATTTTTATTACCAAAGAAAATGGGGACACCATAAGTTGCTGCTTCTAAAATGTTGTGAAGCCCGGCACCAAAAGCTCCACCTATAAAAGCATATTCACCATAAGCATATAGGCTTGAAAGGAGACCAATGTTATCAATAAGAAGGACATCTTCTTGACCTGTTGCATCTTCTAAGTTTGAATACCTGATTGTTTCAAGCATGCATTCTTTTTCCAACTTGGTTATGGTGCTGCCTTCTATCTCATGCGGAGCAATAATGAACCTCATGTCTGAAGCATTGATAAAAGGCAAAAGAACATCCAAGTCTTCAGGCCAACAGCTTCCAATTACCATCACTTTTTTGTTGCCCTTAAATTTTTGAACTAATGGCAGCTCCTTTTTATTTTTTGCAATTGCAGCAACTCTATCAAACCTAGTGTCTCCAGAAATGCTTGCCTTACTTATTCCATGCCTCTCTAATAGTAGTTTAGTAGCCCTATTTTGAGCAAAGAAATGGGTGACATTTTTTAGGATATTAAGGTAAAACCAGCCATATGACTTGAAGTATATCTGATCAGCTCTTAAGATAGATGAGGTTGATATTATTGGAATAGTTCGAGCGTTCAAGGCCTTAATAAAGAAATGCCAGTATTCATACTTGACGAAAAGAGCAAGGTCTGGATTTACAATATCAAGAAATTTTTTAGCATTTTTTTTTGAATCCCAAGGTAGATAAAAAATGTAATCAGCCAGCTCATAATTTTTTCTTATTTCATACCCTGATGGGGAAAAAAAGGTTAGCAGTATCTTGTGGTTTGTGAACTCACTTTTAAATTTTTCAATAATAGGTCGGCCTTGTTCAAATTCTCCGAGTGACGCGCAGTGAAACCAGACAATAGGGGAGTTATTATTCGTTAATTCTTTTTTTATTCTATCCATTAAGCCGCTTCTTCCTTTTACGAATAGCCTAGCTTTTGGACTAAAAAGTGCCATGATTACGGCACCAAAGCGGTATACAAGAAGACTTAATCGATAAAAAATAAGCGCCATAAGCGCAAAAATAAAAACCCTCTGATTATCAGAGGGTTTTTAAAGATATTTATTTGTAATGACTAGTGTGATGCAAGGTATGAAGCTACACCATCGCGAGTGGCTTGCATTGCATCTTTTCCTTCTTCCCAGTTTGCAGGGCAAACTTCACCATGCTTTTGAACGTATTGCCATGCATCAACAACTCTGATCATTTCAGTAATGTTTCTACCCAATGGTAAGTCATTGATCGTTTCATGTCTAACTATACCTTCTTTGTCAATAAAGAAAGTTCCTCTGAAAGCTACAGGAGTACCTTCGAAAGTTAGTTCACCTTCTTCAGTATACCCCCAGTCACCTGCTAGTACACCAAAGTTTGAAGCTATGGTCTTAGTAGAATCTGCGACTAATGGATAAGTAACACCTTCAATACCACCATTTGCTTTTGGAGTCATTAACCAAGCAAGGTGAGTTTCTTCAGTATCACATGAGCAGCCAACAACAGCCACATCTCTCTTTTCGAATTCCGCTAGTTGTTCTTGAAATGCAAGAATTTCAGTTGGGCATACGAAAGTGAAATCTTTTGGGTAAAAGAAAAACATCACTTCTTTTTTGCCGATGTATTCAGCCAATGAAAATGATTCAACAATTTCTTCACCATTGATTACTGCTGGAGCATTAAATAAAGGAGCTTTTTTTCCTACTAATGACATAAAAACTTAATTTTTAATTTTTAAAACTTATTCAGTTATTCGAATAGCATCTTTGCTATTCGGGCTGCAAACTTAGGAATTGCAGTCTCCATACCCTAGTTGATGGTTACTATAGAGGTATAAAAAATATCTATCGAATAATAATATTTACCTATATACTGATTTTAAGTAACTTAGGGGCATTTATAAATTTTAAATAATATGAAGATAAGAGTTGGTATCACATTTATAGTTTTTTGTTTAATCACCAATGTGTCTAGAGCACAGGATGGGATTGATGCTTTTTTGGAGTCTGGCATTGAGGATGCAAACATATTGGCACAAGGATACATGGAGCCCTTTTTGGGAAGTTTTAGTTCAGGTTTAACCGGAGGATGGTACAATACTGCTAAAGCTCACAAGTCTGCTGGTTTTGATTTGACTGTTACGGCAAACGCGGTTTATATTCCAAGTGATCAATATTTTTATAAAGCTGAATTTAATAATTTAACTTACGATCCTTCTGGACCATTAAGTTCGCCTACAATATTTGGACCTGAGGGTGGCAATACACAGCCTACCTACAATTATACTGTAACAGAAGCAGGGCAAACCTATACTGGTTCATTTCAAGGACCAGAAGGAATTGGCTTGAAGGACAATTTTCCTATTCAAGCAATGCCCGTTCCAATGGCACAACTAGGTATCGGAATAATTAAAAATACAGATGTTAAAATTAGATGGACTCCTAAGATTGATATTGGTAACAATGGAGATTTTAAATTGATCGGATTTGCAATTATGCATGACGTGAAACAGCACATACCTGGAATCAAGGATTTGCCTTTTGATTTGTCAGCATTGGTTGGATTCACAGATATCTCAATAAATTATGATGTTGCAGAAGAAAGTGCTGCAACTGGGACGCCTGACGAAGTAACTACAAATAATGGTAAAGGCGTAGTAGATATGAACGCCTGGACTATTCAAGGAATTATATCTAAAAAATTCTCTGTACTCACAGTTTACGGATCAGTAGGTTATAATATTATCAAATCAGAACTTGGACTTAAAGGAGATTATGAGATTGTAGATTCTGCCACATCAACGACTAGAAATTATTCTGATCCACTTCTTATAACATACAAACAAAGTGGGCCAAGAATGACTGCAGGTTTCCGTTTGAAATTGGCAATTTTGACTTTGCATGCTGATTATACTTTACAGAAATATAATACACTTTCAGTAGGTGTTGGATTTGCTGTGAGATAGTCACATACTGAATTATTTATTTGACTAGGTCTAAATAAGCGATGCGCTGTAGACCAGACTAAAAAAAAATTAAATAGCACCAAGAATTTTCTTGGTGCTATTTTAGTATCGGAACATCAAACCTTTCCCCAGCCTTGTATCGTTTGTATACATACTGCAACTAATTTTACTAGATCGTCCATATCCACCCACTCATTAGGGCCATAAAAATTACCACCCAATGAACCTATGCCGTATGCGGGTACATTGAGTAAACGGATTGGATACCTGATATCTCCTGCATAATGATTAGGGTAGGCATCAGGTGCTCTACCTGTAACATCTGTTATAGATTGGCGCAATACTTTGCTCACAGATGCATCCCAACTTGCTGCACCTGGGTTGGTACGATACCCTATGATTTTCAATTCTACCTTGTAGGTTTGCTCTGAAGATGGCAAAGCTTTTACATAACCATCAATGGCTTGTTCCGCTCGTGTTACAAGATCACCCCATGTGTTTTCACCTTCAAACTTCAACCTAAATGTGACCTTGGATTTATCTGCAACAGAGCCAATACGATCTCCGCCCTCCAGAATACCGATATTGATCAATACATTTCTAAATACGGTGTTACGTAAATGATCAAGTATTTCCCAACAGGTGTCAACCGCATTACCACCCTCTTGCCATTCGGCAGAATCTATACTATTAATTTCCAACTGTTTACCACGCCAACCTTCTACAGTCATTTCTAAATCAACAATACCTTGGACAGCATTTTTTATGTCTTCTAGTCCACGACCAGTTTCAGCTGGGTGTACGTATAGCACGGCACCTATATTATGATTTGTTTTGCTTATCCGCTCAAAGATCGGAAGACTACCTCTGCTGCCACCTCCTTTGCCATGTAAGCTCATAACTATAGGTAATGCTTCACCAGCTTTTGACAGGGCAGCTGCTGCCACCAACATAGCAGCTACTCCAGCTTTATCATCCGATGTACCCAGTCCGAATAGTTTATTACCTACCAGTTTAGGTTCATAAGGATCTGTATTCCATCCTTCATAGACGGCTTCTGTATCTATGTGTGCAAACATGGCAAACTGCTTGCCTTTACTTTTTCTTGGCCAACCTACTACGTTGGTAAAGGGGCCATCTCCAGCAGGACTAGGTGGCATAAACTCCGGATGTTGCTCGTATTTGCTCGGCCGATCGTTACTTTCCTCGATGTTGTAGGGAAGTTTTTCAAGGTATTTCTTTACCACATTTTGTGCTTCAGCTGCTGATTCTCCCGACAGACTCTTTACTCGTACCATCTCCTTGAGCAACGTTAGTAATTCCTCCCGATGGCTTTCCGCCATTTTTATCGCTTTGTTAGAAGGTGTCTGTGCGAAACTTGGCAAAGCTGTGATCATGGCCAACGCACTGGTATTGCCAATGAATTTTCTACGAGATATTCCTTTGTTATTTTTCATACTTGTCACCTTGTTGAAGCATTTTCCTTTTTTATTTCCCTTTATAATCAGGTTTTCTTTTTTCAATAAAAGCCTGCATTCCTTCTTTCTGATCTTCGGTAGCAAAAGCCAAATAAAAATTCTTCCTCTCAAAAGTAAGACCTTCATCTAGATGGGTCTCAAAAGATCTATTCACTGCTTCTTTAGCTAATTGAGCGGCTATTGGTGACATTTGAGCAATTTCCTTTGCTAGTTGATTGGCCTCATACATGTACATCTCAACAGGAACAACCTTATTTACTAAGCCATATTGCAGTGCTTCTTCAGCGGAGATAAATCTGCCTGTTAACACTAGCTCCATAGCTTTGGCTTTCCCTACAGCCTTTGTTAATCTCTGCGTACCACCTGCACCGGGCATAACTCCAATTTTTATTTCAGGCTGACCAAATTTTGCCGTTTCAGAAGCTATTATCATATCGCAGGTCATGGCCAATTCACAACCACCGCCCAAAGCAAAGCCGCTAACAGCTGCAATCAAGGGCTTTTTAGTTTTTCTTATCTGGTCCCATGTGCTGAACTGGTCAATTTTAAGCATATCAATTGCAGACTTATCGGCCATTTGCTTTATGTCAGCGCCAGCTGCAAAAGCTTTTTCATTTCCTGTAATTATGATAGCACGAACATTATCATCGTTATCCAGTTCCTTAAGTGTGTCTCTTAATTCACCCATTAATTGAAGGTTTAACGCATTGAGTTCCTTTGGCCTGTTCAGTTCTATTAATGCTATATGTTTTTCGTATTCAGTCTTTACTTTTATAAATTCCATGTTCTTAGGTTTTGTACAAAGTAAAAAGAAAAGCTGCCTTTTTTACAAAGACGGCTTAAAAACTAACCCGATTAACAGGTATTAAAAAGTACTATGAACCTTTTCTACTATCTAATATTGAAACGTAACCTTGATTTTCTAACTTAGAAGTAATGAAAAAAGTGCTTTTTGTTTGTTTAGGAAATATTTGTAGATCACCTCTTGCAGAGGGATTGGCCAAGCATATTGCGAAGGAAAAAGGTATCTCTGATCATGTACATTTCGATTCCTGTGGTACAAGCCAATACCATATCGGAGATCAGCCAGATGAAAGAACTGTTGAGAATACCGCCAATAATGGTATTAAATTAGATCATCAGGCAAGGCAATTTGAGAAAAAGGATTTCAGAGATTTTGATTACATCCTGGCAATGGATTCAAACAATCTATCAAATATTAAAATACTAGATCAAGCAGATCAATTTGGAGACAAATTGTTTTTAATGCGAGATTTCGATCCTGAAAATTCAGGAGGTGATGTGCCAGACCCTTATTTTGGGGGAGAGGCCGGTTTTCAGAATGTCTATGATATATTAAATAGATCCGTTGAGAATTTTATAGATACTGAGCTAATCTAGGACTCAATCAGTGCTCTATAATTATTCCTTGAAATCTGCTCAAGTAAAAGCTTCTTACCCTTACGATACTCATCAACTTGATACTGTTGATAGTTTTTAATAGTTGTCAAAAGAAGCCCAGTATTATATCGGACTTCAAAATGGTTTTTCATGTGATCAAGCAAAACCTCAATTTTATCTGGTCTGTAATCAATGACTATAGAAAATGAGATTGCAGAGTTTTGCATGATATTGATTTTTATATCCAATTTGGCTAGCTCTCCAAATATCAAACTCAAATTGTCTTCATTAATAAAAGTATAGTCTATTACTTTAAACGAAACCAAACATTGGTTTGATTTAATAATAGTTGTAGCAACCAATGTTTCCAATTCACAATCGTGAATGATTGTACCTGGCTCATCTGGATGGTCAAAACTTCGTACATAGAGGGGTATATTTTTATTAGCTAAAGGCTTGATGGTTTTTGGGTGAATAACCGAAGCCCCATAGTAAGTCATTTCTGCAGCTTCTTTATATGGCAGTTGATTAAAAAGCTCAGCATCAGCGACCAATTTTGGATCTGCATTCAAAATTCCAGGAACATCCTTCCAAACGGTTACAGATTTGGCATTGAGACAAGTTGCAAAAATGGCTGCAGAAAAGTCCGATCCTTCTCTTCCCAGTGTTGTAGTTTTTCCATTTTCTCCTCTACCTATAAAGCCTTGAGTAAGGATTATGCTATTATCTAACACTTCATTTAATTTGTTAATTTCTAATTGTGAATTATCCCAATTAACATAGGCAGCCCTGAAATTATTGTCTGTAATTATATATTCTCGGCTATCAATCCAACTCACATTGATGCCTGAAGAGTTTAAATAATGGGCTATAACAGTTGAAGATAATAGTTCTCCTTTTGATATTACTTGGTCATAATGTTCATCATAAGGCTTGGTAGAAATAATTTCATTTTCGAGGTCTTTAAAAATGAGTTTTAGTTGCTCTATTGGGGTATTCTTAGAATTAAATAACTAGGAAACTATATTGAGATGATATTCTTTGAATGCCTTTAATTATTCAATTAT
>CAYGNU010000091.1:0-11237 GCA_964351175.1 uncultured Roseivirgaceae bacterium
GATGAGGGCAATTCATTAGTTCAAACTTCAGATGGAGGCATTGTGCTCATGGGTTCAATTGCGACTACAACTGAAGTTGGAAATGGAGGCAAAGATATCTACCTCTTAAAATTAGATGCCGCTGGGAATTCAGTCTGGGATAGTATTATTGGTGGTAGTGGTGATGAAATAGGATACTCCATCATTCAATCATCAGATGGAGGTTTTGTGATAACAGGAAAAAATGATTTTCAAGGTTCATCGGTTGCACTAATGATAAAGACTAATAATCAAGGGAAATTAATTGAATAGAATTCTATAGTTGCTATAATGATAAAACTCAATCACTGTAAAATTAAAAGTATCCTTAGCTTCCGAAATAAGTGGCTATTTCTTTTGATGCTTACTTTTGGACACTTTCAAATTTTTGCTGCACCGCCTGCGGATCCAACAGGTTTCTCTGCATCGAGTGGAAACACAGAGTTAGACTTAACATGGACAAATCCAGGAGGTTTTGATGAGGTAATGATTATTGCAAGTGCAAGTGCAATAACACATGTTCCATCAGGAGACGGTAGCAGTTATACGGCTGATGCTAATTTTGGATCAGGAGATGAGGTAGTTGCTCTACCTCCAGAATATGTAGTGTATAAAGGTACCGGAACCAGTGTGACCATAACTGGTTTAACCAATGGAACAACATATAATTTTAAAATATTCGCTAGAGGTGGTGATGGTACAGAATGGTCCGCAGGCGCTGATGCCAGTGGAACACCAAAACCACTACCATTAAGTGCTGGTGATTTTCCACAAACTTGTATTGACGAAGGTACTGTTAGCTGGACAAATCCTAGCACTGTTAACACATTACTTATTTTTGCTAAGGCAGGAAGTGCTGTTACAGAAGGTACCCCTGCAGCACTAACTTCCACTTATACAGCGAACACGGCCTTCGGATCTGGTACAGCCTATGAAAATGATGCTGCTGCTTTTTGTATCTATAATAGTACTTCTGGTGCAACGGTTGATATATCAGCATTATCTGCAAATACAACCTATCATTTTCTAGTGTTTAATGTAGATGGAACGAGCTATTCAGACTCACACGCTTTTAATGGATCAACAAGAACCACTGTTGCTAACCCTACAGGTTTTTCTGATTCGTCAGGAGATAGTGAGATGACCCTAAATTGGACAAACCCATCTTCGTGCTATGATGAAATACTAATTCTTGTCAAGGAAGGAAGTGCTGTTAATACCAACCCTACTGGTGATGGAAGTACTTATTCAACTGGAAATAGTGACTTTGACTCTGGAACAGATTTAGGTAGTGGTGGAAATTTTGTGGCTTACAAGGGAACAGGAAATAATACAACCATCACCGGCCTGACCAATGGCACAACGTATCATTACGAAATTTTTTCTAGAAAAGGCACTACATGGTCTTCAGGAGCAACTACAAGTGGAGCACCAGCTGATATGACACCTCCATTGGTAACAGCTCTAAGTCCGGCCGATGGCAGCACAGTATCCACAAGCCTGTCTAGTTTGGTCATGACTTTTGATGAGCCCGTAAACGAAATAGACGCAGCAGCCTCTAACGACAATCAAAGAATCAGAATATTTGAAAACGGCATGGTAGTGTCGACTATTAACAGAAATGCCTCTCAAATTACAAATGCTGGAAATCAGATTACGATCGATATATCTGGACTTACTCTAAATGCTAATTCCGACTATTATGTACTTATCGGTAATGATGTTATAGAAGATGACCCTGGAGGAAACGCTTACGCTGGCATCTCCTCTACCACCGCTTGGAATTTCAGCACAACAGGCACAACAGTTACAGCTCCTGCCGACCTAAATGTCTGTGAAAACTCATTGGCCCGTACGCTTGGAGACATTGTTATTGAAGAAGGTGGAGTAGATGATTTTACCTCTGGTGGTACTTTAATTCTTAGCCTTAATCCTGCATCAGGATTTGTTTTTGAACCTGGGACAGGAACCGTAGTCATTGAGTCAATAAGTGTTGGCAATGACATTAACTCATCATCACTAAACGTAAGTTTTACAAGCCTTACCTTAACATATGGATTAGATGCCTCTAATAACTCTGTGGATAGAATTATTATCCGAGGGTTAAAGCTCAGTTCTGACGGCACTACTGCATCCACTGACTTAGAAAGAACAGGAGGATCAGCAGTAATGGTGGGTAATGCGGTTTCAGATAATATAATTCACGCCACTATAAATAGTGGTGCAGGCCCCGCAACACCAGGAGCAATCACCACATCCCCTACTCCATTTGAGGCTTGTGAAGGTGAGAATTTGGCTGCTTTCAATGTTACGGTAGGAAGTGGAACTTCTAATTTGCAATGGTACAGTGATCCTTCCTTAAGCACACTAATCGGTAGTGCTACCGGAAATACGAACCCATCAGCAGCACAATTAGGGTTAAGTTCAACAACGGCAGGTACATTCACCGTGTATGTTACGCAAACTACAACTTGTGAGAGTGCTGGAGTGCCAATAACTTTTACTGTTAACCCAAGGCCTGTAGTTGATGCTGGTGATCCATCCACAATTTGTTCAGGAGAAAGCATCATTTTAGGTGGATCGCCCCTACTTACTACTTCAACAACTGGACCTTATAGCTATGTCTGGACAGGTCCAGGAAATCCAGATGATATTGCTTCGCCCAATCATACCCCACCAGACCCCGGAATAACTGACCAGATTTATAACTATGTATTAGTTGCTACTGATGGCAATGGCTGTGTTTCGGCCGCAGATCAACAACAAATAACCGTAAATAATACTTCGGAAGACGTGAGTATTACTAGGCCAACCCAATCAACCTTTGCAATAACTCAAAACCCAACAGAATTAGAAGGTGAACCTAATAATGGAGTTTTTTCAGGGCCTGGAGTCGTTTTAGCTGGAGATGGATCTTACTTTTTTGATCCAGAAATTGCTGGAACTATTGGCTCACCTCATACCATTAATTACTTCGCTACACTAACAAATGGTTGTAACAAGAGTGTCTCTAGACAGCTAACAGTCGCTACGAATATTAGCCTACTTACAAATCTTAGCAATGAATATTGTAGTAATGAATCAATTTCTGAAGTTCTTGAAGTACCAACTGACTTGGAAAATGAGATAATCAATTTTGTCAACATCTGGAATTCAGTTTATGTGCCGTTCTTCGGCTTTGGACTGTTAGAACCATATACCTCACTAGATCCAAATATTCAAGGAGAGGGAATAGTCAAAAACGGAACAGACTATCGTTTTGATCCTGGACTGGTTTGTGAAACGTGTACTAATAATAATGTTGGTATTTATCTAAAGTTTGCTTCGCCATTAAATTATTCGCCATATGGCACTCCAGACTTTGCCTATACAAGTCAAAATGTTAAGGTAAACCAAGTTCCAATTGTGTTTTTCACTGGTCTTAATTCTGGTTTAGCAAATTCTAATGAGTTTTGCAGTATTGATCAAGATTATATATTGACTGGAAACCAAGAAAATGGAACCTGGGAAATTGGTTTTGAAGGAGCTAATTTTCAAACCGCTACTTTTGGCGGAGCAAATGGACTTAGACTAGTTAATAGTTCCTCGGCCACTTTCAATCCAAATGATGTAAGTAATACTGGCAGCTATACTATACGCTACAGTTTTGACCCCGGCACAACTGGAAGTGCTGGACAAATTTGTTCCACACCAAATGTACAAATTATACAAGTCAATCCCCTTCCTGCTATTTCATTTGATAACGGATTAACCGAAACAACTGAAAACGAAGAGTTTTGTTATGATAGTCCATCAATTAGAATTCAAGGTAATATACCTGCTGAACCAGGTAGTGTACAATATAGTGGTCTTGGAGTAACCTACAATTCTATGACAGGAGAGGCCTTTTTTAACCCAAAAAATGCTATAGATCAATATGAATTTAATAATAATATAGATCTAGTTAATGAAGTTGCATTTCCAGTTAGTTTTACCTTTCAAAACTCCGATACTGAATGCTCAAGTAGTGTTTCAAGAATAATTATTGTACATCCTCAATTGCCTGCAGGTTTTAATATAGAAGGTGATAAAACTGATCTATGTTATGACGCTAACCCATTGAATAATGTAGAATTAACTCCTAATGAACCAAATGGCTCATTCACAGTCACATTTCCTAATGGTGAAACTGAACTAAAAGCCACCAATACAGCTTATGACTTAAACACTGCAGATTTATTTGATGAAGCTGTAGCTAAGGGACATAACCCCCTAGATCCTGCTTCATTTGATATAACCTGGACCGTTACTAAAGATATTGATGCCGGTTCTAAAATTTGTGTCAATTCATTCACAGAAGCCTTTATAATTACTCCTTTGGAAAAGGTAGCTATGGCAGGTATAACTAACGGTGACAAATATTGTTCTACTGATGACATTATAAATATAGAGTTATCGCCCGTTGGAGGAAAACTAACCATTAATGCTTCAGGTGAGATAGAAATAGATGATTCAAATTCACTATTTAAATTTAATCCCGCAGTTAGAGGTCCAGGAAATTATACCTTACGCTATGTAATTATAACTGGCAATAATTGTGAAAGTTTTGTAGAAAAGAATATCACCATATTAAATAGTCCAGTAGCATCATTTCCTGTTACGAAATATTGTGATGATGATGTTATAGAATTTAATGCTGAACCAGATGCTAATGCTGTGGAATACCAATGGGATTTTGGTGACAACTCTAACATCGTATTCGGCCCAAGCGTAACACATCAATATGCCACTACTGGTGCCTTCACGGCTACACTAACTGTAACTAGTGCTGCAATTGATGACGTTATTTGTCAGGACGTGGTGCAGCAAATAATTGACATTGGACTTTATCCCATATCAGACTTTAGTTTTAGTAATATTTGTGAAGGAGAGTCCACTCAATTTGCTGCCACATCAAACATATCAATTGAAAGTTACTCTTGGAATTTTGGTGATGATCAGTCAGGAACCTCAGCAAGTCCCAATCACCTTTATGCTAACGTAGGCAGCTATGATGTTGAAATGACCTCATCTACAATAAATGGTTGCGAAGATATTGTGATTAAGCGAGTTCCTATCTTACCCAATAGCGCTAATAACCCTGCAAATCCTTATAATATGAGTAGTATAGATGGTGGTAAAGGAGGCTGGGCTGATAGAGATGGTAAAGAAAGTCTCACATCAATTTGGGAATTCGGCATACCACAAGGTTCAGTAATCAATAGTTCAGAACCTGCTTGGGTTACAAATTTAACAGGTACCTATAACCCGAATGAAGAAGCTTATGTATTAAGCCCCTGCTTCGACCTTTCATCTTTTGAACTACCCGTTGTTTCTTTAGATTATTGGTCAGATACTCAAAGAGAATCAGATGGAGCCGTTTTACAATATTCTACAGACGGTGGTTTAAGTTGGCAAACGCTTGGTTCGGTTCAAAACGGCATCTCTACAGGACTAAATTGGTACAATCAATCTGGTATTACAGGTGCACCTGGGGGTCAAACGCTTTATGGATGGTCTAGAGCTGGAGACACAGAATGGACTAATGCTCGACACGCATTAGACGCAGTTCCTTTGCCTAGAGATAATGTAAGGTTTAGAATTGGTTTTGGTTCTAATGGAGATACAGAATTGGAAGGTTTTGCTTTTAAAAATTTCACTATTGAAGAAAGAAATAAAATAGTATTGATGGAGCAATTTACCAATCAATCCACACCGACCGCAGCAGATAACTATGGAAGATCGTTTGGAAGTAATTGGTATGAGGTAATTAAATTAGAATATAGAACTGATTTTCCAGAAGAGGATGCAAGAAATGAGGCTAATAAAGCCGATAATAATAGCCGTGTAGCATATTATGGCATCACTAATTCTCCAACTACACTTATTGATGGTGAAGGTGAATCTTCCTTGATTTCAAGCGGTTGGGGAGATTTATTGTTTAGTCAAAAAACTTTAATCACCTCGCCTTTTAGCATTAACGCAACTACAACCATAGATGAGGAAACTTTGAAAGTGAATGTAAGTGTCACTGCAGACGCCCCTGTTGAGGATGATAATTCTATAGTTCAGGTTGTTCTGGCTGAAAAAGATGCTAGCTCAGCGCAATACATCTACAAAATGATTAAAATGTTGCCTAATGCAGCTGGTACTAAGTTAAATAATGGGAATGCAATTGTACAAGGAGAATCATTTAACATTAATGTTGATATTAAAATTAATGAGGTGCTTGACCCAGCATTAACTTCAATAATTGTCTTTGTACAAAATGAAGATACTCGCGCCATATATCAAGCGGAGGTGAATGAATTAATGGCTCTACCTCCTGTGGTAACTTCATTTGATGATGAGGTGGTCAATGGATTTGGTCTATACCCTAATCCTGCAAATGATCAAGTAACCATTTTGTTTAATCAGAATTTACAAAATGGCACTTTGAGAATATATGACAACTTCGGCAAATTGGTATTTAATAAGTCTATTGATGAATCAAGCTTAATATTAAGCACCCAAGACTTCGCATCAGGTATGTATCATGTACAAGTGTCTAATGATGATGAAGTCATTAGGAAGCGTTTAATTATTACCCATAAGGACAGGTAATTGAAGGAATTAATAAAATAAGGCTCTGAATAATCAGAGCCTTATTTTTGTGTAAATATTAAGAGCTATCTCTTTATAAAGGCCTCTTTCCGGTTTTGAATATTGAGATAATACTTTCCAGGTTTTAAATCAATCAGCATAACATCTTTACCCTCTCCTTTTTTAATAACCTTACCAAAAAAATCCATTACCTCAAAATGACATGAATCAGAAAGCTTTAATTGGGAAGTAGCAATCTTGGGATAAAACGTGATGTAGTTATCGGCAGCAGTAAACTGAAACTCAACTGAATAAAATTCTTCATTACTACCATTGACATATTTTACTCTGTAAATATTTTCACCCTTCATATGAGATGGCGCTACAGCATACTTATTCTGCTCAAAAACGTTGACCACTTCCACTGTGTCCATAATGCTCCAATCTTTTTTATCCCATTTATGCTCCACGTAATAAAGGCCATCCTTGTCACCTTTTGAAGCCCAAGTAATGGAGTTATTATCTGCTTGTGCCGTTAAAAACTGAAAATTTTGTGGTGATTTTAGCACTTGAGGGTTAACGATTCCTGGTTTACAGTTATCCTGATAGGAAATCCGAATTACAACTAGGTCATTTACAGATAAGAATGAAAGGTCTACTCTGAAGGCAGAAGCCTTTGGATGATCAAGGACCAGACGATCATTTACATAAACGGCATCTGTACAAAAAGTAGCACTCTCTTTATTAAATGGATTTTGAATATATAAATCTTTTCCCTGATAAGCTCCTGATAAAACTATCTCTCCAGCAAATAGGAAATTGGGTAAAAATGCAAAAAATAGAAATACAAAACCTCTAAACATCATGAGGTCTAATTACGGAATAATTTAACTATTGAAAAACTAAACGGTTTACTATTCGAATCTTAACGACTCGATTGGGTCAAGTTTGGCAGCTTTGTTGGCAGGATAATATCCTGAAATAAGACCTACAACAATACAAACCACTAAACCTACAGTAACCCAAACCCAAGGCACTACAAATCCCTCTATCCCGATAATCGAAGAAATGAGATTACCAATGCCAATACCGAGTATAACACCTGCAACTCCCCCCATTATACACACTACAATAGCTTCGATTATGAATTGCTGCCTTATTCTTAGTGGGGTTGCCCCAAGTGCTTTTCTAACCCCCACCTCTCTTGTTCTTTCTGTAACAGACACTAACATGATATTCATAAGTGCAATACATGCACCTAATAGCGTAATAAAGCCAATACCAAATCCACCAAGCCTCATCACACTTGTAATTTGCTCCAAACGTTCAGCTAGAGACTCACTTTTAGCCAATTCAAAAGAATTAGGTTCTCCTAACCGGTCTTGTCTTATCTTTCTCATAATCGCTGTTGCCTCGCCCATGGCCATCTCCATTTGAGAAGGGTCATTGATGCCAACAGTAACTCCATACCTCAATACTCTGGAAGATGATAGCCTACTAGCATTTAAAACTGGAATTATCACCGAATTGTCAGGACCTCCCCCTCCTCCAAGCTGACCTCTTTCTTCCAACAAACCAATAATCTGATACTTACTTCCCAACAATGAAATCTCCTTGTTTAAAGCATCTTCATTGTCATCAAATATTGACTTAATAACATCAACCCCAACTATTGCTACATTGGTACCATATTGTATTTCAATTGTAGAAAAATTCCTTCCTTTCTCAATATTCAAACCTTCGAGCGCTATATATTCTTCATTTGCACCTGTTACCCGAACGTTAGGATTGGTCTTTTTCGATTTGTATTTAACCTCAGCAATACTTGTTACATTGGTAGAAAGACTCACACTTGAAGGATACTTAAAATTATCAATGAATCGCATTGATTCCTTAAGAGTAACTGGAGGGTAAGATTTTTCTTGAATACCAGCATTCCTTCCACCCCTATTCCTTTTAGAATATATATCAAAGGTATTAACCCCAAGCTCCGATAGTGAGTCAGTTACCGAATACTGAATTCCATCAATGGCTGTCAAGATACCCACCAAAGATGTTATTCCCAATGTTACAATAAGGGCAGTAAGGACGGTTCTCAATAAATTTGCATTGATTGATCTCAGGCCTTCTTTAATATTTTCAGATAAATTCATTTTTGTCTTTTATGATGAAACTAAATTACACAATATACTCGTTGATTCAGATGTAAATTGTATGACTAGGGATAATTGACTATTATCGGTAATTTAGATTGTTGAAATTTCATATGCGGATTATTATAACCATTTTACTTATTGTACTTAGCACGGCTAAAGGTTTTAGCAGCTACATTCTCATCCCTATGGACGAGAAGCAAAGCAACCATCTAAAAGCCTATGGTATAGCCTACTGGATACTTCAAAACGAAATTGAACTTGATTGGTTGCTCAACCACAGGGGTGGTAGTTTTATGGTGAAATACTATCAGAAATTCGAAAATGAGATGATCATTAGAGGTGTGAGCTACGAGGTCATTTCTGATGCACAGTCAAATCAAATTGTAGAAACGATTGCGAGTCCATCGTCTAATACAGATATAATGCGTCTAGATAAATTTCCTAAAATTGCAGTCTACTCACCAAAAAGCAAACTTCCTTGGGATGACGCTGTAACTTTAGTACTTAGCTACGCGGAGATTCCTTATGATGTTATTTTTGATTCGGAAGTAATAGAAGGCAAACTTCCAACCTACGATTGGCTACACTTACACCATGAAGACTTTACTGGTCAGTACGGTAAATTCTATAGGAATTTTAGGAATATGCCATGGTACATAGAGCAGCAAAGAGAGTTTGAAGAATCGGCACGAAAGTTTGGCTTCAGCAAAGTATCACACTTGAAATTGGCCTCTGTTAAAAAAATAAAAGAGTTTGTTTCAGGAGGTGGATTCCTATTTGCAATGTGTTCAGCTACTGATACCTATGACATCGCGCTCGCAGGTGAAGGTGTTGATATGGTAGATAGAATGTTTGATGGTGATGGCGCTGATCCCCAGGCCCAACAAAAGCTAAACTTTGACAATACGTTTGCCTTCGAAAATTTTAAAATATCGAGAGACCCTTATGAATACGAGTTCTCTAACATAGATAACAATTTTTCTGAACGCGGTCTAAGAGAAGAAAATGACTATTTCAACTTATTTCAGTTCTCTGCAAAGTGGGATCCGATACCAACCATGTTAACTCAAAACCATACACAGGTTATAAAAGGGTTTTACGGACAAACTACTGGTTATAAGAAAAGCCTAATAAAGCCAGATGTGGTGATATTGGGTGAAAACAAAACAATAAAGGAGGCTAAATATTTACATGGTGTATTTGGTAAAGGTTTTTGGACCTTTTATGGCGGACATGACCCAGAGGATTATCAGCATTTAGTTAATGAGGAACCTACTGACCTAAACCTCCACCCTAACTCACCCGGATACCGTTTGATATTAAATAATATTCTTTTCCCCGCAGCAAAGAAGAAAAAGCAGAAAACTTGAAGGAAGTTAAATCAGAGTCTTAAGTGCTAGGTTTTTGAAACTTACCTCACTAAACTAAAGTCTGATTCTTCGCATCTCAAGTCTAATGACTAATGCATTCTATCTCCACGGACTTCAAGGTTCTTTAAAATTTCAGCTTCAGCCTCAAGTATTTCTCGCCAACGCCCCATCACATGTTCCTCAGCCATATATAGCTTAGCCAATTGAAGGAAATTTTTATAATGGCCCGCTTCAGAAACCATTAGTTCATAATAGAATTTCTGTAATGAAGTATCTTCTAAATTCTTCCAAAGCAAGCGAAACCTTTCACAGCTTCTAGCCTCTATCAAAGCATTGATAAGAAGCTTCTCTACTAATTGTTGATCTCTACTCCCACCCTTCTTTTCTACTTTGAATAATTTGGCAACATATTCATCTTTTCGGGGCATCCCTAGCACTAACTCTCTTTTCTTCAACTCTTCAAGTACCCTTTCAAAATGTGACCATTCCTCCGCTACTACAGGGGTCAGCATATCAACTAACTCAGTTTTATCATAATAATTAACTATTAGAGATATGCAGGATGTTGCAGCCTTTTGTTCACAGTAAGCATGGTCGATTAGAATTTCCTCAATACTTTTTTCAGCAATATTCACCCAACGAGGATCCGTTGGTAATTCTAAACCAAGAACATGCTTTTCCTTACTAATCATAAAGTGCCCAATCAATTCCAAAATCAAGTATAGTAGTTTGTGCTGGATAATAGGGCGTTGAGAAATACCCTGTTTGCTTGACCCTCTCGTAGATATTATTATACTTTAAGAATGCCCTTCCACGGTTAATTTTAATATTCAAAAAGACATCTATAACCGGATATACTGGTGTCTCAAATTCATTCTGTCTGTAGAATTGCATGGTTGAGGGGTCATAAGCATTCGCATAATATGCCGATCGCTGATGAAAATCTACCCCAAACTGTAGTTGTAGATTTCCTTCATATAATATATTGGTATAAGCAAGCTGCCCATTGATTAAAAGTTGTGGTAAACTAACTGCCTCTGCTTCATCACCTGCAACCTCAGAGTAAATAAACATTGTTTTCAAAGTAAAATGC
>CAYGNU010000092.1:0-11235 GCA_964351175.1 uncultured Roseivirgaceae bacterium
AAAAAAGAAGACGGTTTAAATTGGAATTAAAAAATTAAGAATGATTCAATAGCTTTGTCCTTATGCCTACAAAAGACACCATTACCTCTTGGTTTAAACAACTTCAAAATGAGATTTGTTCTTCTTTAGCAGAAGCAGATGGAAAAGGAACTTTTAAAGAGGATATTTGGGAGCGTGAACAAGGAGGTGGTGGAAGATCCAGAGTTCTAACTGAAGGAAATATCATTGAAAAAGGAGGAGTTAATTTCTCCGCAGTTCATGGTCATCTCTCAAGTAAAATTACAAGTGCCTTAAAACTCCCTGATTCTGACTTTTATGCTACTGGAGTTTCCATCGTTTTGCATCCAAAAAGTCCGATGGTTCCTATTATCCATATGAATGTAAGGTATTTCGAAACGGTGTCTGAATCAGGAGAATCAACCTGGTGGTTTGGTGGTGGAATTGACCTAACCCCACACTATATAGATAAGGATGATGCAAAGTATTTTCACAATACCATCAAATTAGCTTGCGATAAACATGATGATAGCTATTACCCTAAATTCAAAGAATGGGCTGATGAATATTTCTTTATCAAGCACAGAAATGAGACCAGAGGCATCGGAGGTATATTCTTCGATCGGCTGAATGAATCTACTGAAAAAACTAAGGAAGAGTTATTTGCCTTTGTCAAAGAAGTAGGTCAGTCGTTCGCACCTATATATACACATTTCATGAGTAAGAATTCTCAAATTCCTTTTGATGAAAAACAAGAATTGTGGCAAAAAGTAAGGCGAGGAAGATATGTTGAATTTAATCTTGTTTGGGATAAAGGCACCAAGTTTGGGCTAGACACAGATGGTCGAACAGAATCAATTTTGATGAGTTTACCACCACAAGCAAACTGGATTTACAATCACAATCCAGCCTCTGGTTCTGAAGAAGAGAAAACCGTTGAACTTTTGAGAAAAGGAATTAAATGGGTTTGAAAATTGAAAAAAAGGAGTAAATTTGTCATATGACAGAAATAAATAAGTCATATGAGCAATTAAAAAATAAAGACATTGTTGTAAATGAACCTATTACAACCTACGCTCTTTCTCAATCTCCATTGCAAACACTTATTCACATACTAGGCCTGAGTCAGCTCTCTGATAAGATTAAAAACATGTTGGATCTCTTGACCTTAACAGAGCAAGGGTTCCCTATCAATGTATTAAAGCGGCTACAAGCACACACACAATTTACAAATAGGGAAATGGGTAAAGCTTTGGATATGTCAGAAAGCACCCTCCAAAGGAGGTTAAAGCAGAATCAAAAATTAGATAAAAGACAATCAGAAAGTGCTGTTCAACTGGCCTCTGTTTGGGCAAAAGGCCTTGAAGTGTTCGAGGAAGAAGATTTTAGAACATGGCTTCATGCAGAAAATAAAGCACTAGGGGGCAATAAACCAATATCAATTCTAAGTTCATCGATAGGTCGTGAAGAAGTAAAAGATGTATTAAGAAGAATTGAATGGGGAATATATTCATAACACATGAATTTATATCGCATCGCCCGCTCCAAATATATTGACGATTTAGCAGGAAATGGTGGCCTATATGCGAATGGAAGGTGGCATTCTAAAGGAACAAGGATATTATATTTTTCTGAACATATTTCTTTGGCTAAACTTGAAGTGCTTGCCAATTCTGTGGTAGCACCTAAAGACATGAGCTTAATGACTTTAGAAATAAAACAATCGGTGGGAATGGAAACAATTGCTTCCAATGAACTACCAGTAGGCTGGGACGGGTATCCATATTTGGAAGAACTACAAACCTTAACTGCTAAATGGATAACAAACAACAATGCCTTGATTTTGAAAGTCCCCTCGGCACAAGCCGAAAATGAATATAATTTTCTTATTAATCCCCTCCACGCTGAAATGAAAAATATAGAAGTGCTTTCGGTACAACCTATTAAATTTGATCGCAGGCTAAAGTTTTAATCTTATGATAGACTTCCTTGTAAATATAGACAAGCAACTCTTCTTTTTCTTTAATGGGATGCATGCACCCTGGCTTGATCAGGTGATGTTTTGGATTTCTGATAAGAAAGTGTGGATACCATTTTACCTACTACTTGCTTTTTGGATTATCAAAACTTACAAATGGAAGTCAATTATCTATCTACTTGGAATTGGGTTGGCAATAACATTTACCGATCAGGTGATATCTGGATTTATGAAAGGCTATTTTGAAAGATTCCGTCCATCTAGAGATCCTGAAATGGAAGGACTTGTACATATCGTTAATGAATACAGAGGCGGTAAATACGGATTCGCAAGCTCTCATTCAGGCAATGCCTTTGCTTTAGCTATTTACCTATTTATGCTTTTTAAAGAATATAAATGGATTAGCTTAATGTTTATTTGGGCAGCTGTGGTGGCCTATAGCAGAGTATATTTGGGCGTCCATTATCCAGGGGATATTATAGTAGGTGGAATAATTGGGTTAAGTTTTGGGTATATATTTCAACACCTGAGTAAAACGGTACACTCTAAGTATTTTTCTTAGAAATTAGAAATTATTATAGATTCATCAACCTCTTAACATACTTCCCAACAATATCAAACTCTAAATTCACAACGCTACCAACTTTTACATTCTTGATACTAGTATGCTCATACGTATAAGGTATAATGGCCACCGTGAATTTATTGAGCGCAGAATTAAAGCACGTTAAGCTTATTCCATTTACCGTGATCGACCCTTTTTCTACAGTAACATTTTGCTGATCGGCATCATATTCGAAATCAAACTCCCAGCTTCCCCCCTGCTCGTCTATCCTAATACACGAAGCAGTTTGATCAACATGCCCCTGAACAATATGTCCATCAAATCGACCATTATTTAACATACATCTTTCAAGATTAACAACGCTGCTAGGCATCAGCTTATCGAGGTTGCTTTTCTTCAAAGTTTCATCAATGGCAGTTACCCAATGTGTATCTTCTTCTATCTTGGTAACAGTGAGGCAAACGCCATCGTGCGCTACACTCTGGTCAACCTTCAACTCTTTAGAAATATTACTAGACACTTGAAAATGCTTGTTCTTTCCTTCTGTCTGTATTTGCTTTATCGTTCCTATTGATTCTATGATTCCTGTAAACATGGCTCAAAGTTAGTCTGATCATTTAATTATAAAAATATATTTGGTTTATATTATAAACTACTTTATATTTGAACAAAATTAATCACTATGGAAGAATCACATGATTTAAATCCGGAAGAAAGTTTGAGGATAATTACTCAAATGATCCAGTCGACAAAGCGCAGTATTAAAGGCAGCAGCTTTTACTTCTTGTTCTGGGGTTGGTTGTCACTTATTGCAAACCTTGGCCAGTTCTATTTACAAGAATTCACCAACTTCTCGTCACCTCACATGATTTGGCTAGTTGCCATCCCCGGATGGATCGTTACGATGTTTTACAGTTTTAAAACTTCGAGACGAAGTGATAAGAGACCGGCTACGTATGGCGGCAAATTAATCATGTGGATGTGGATAGGATTTGTTATTAGTATTGTGATTGTTATTGGAGGCGGCATGCATTTCAATTTTCAAATTACTGCTTTAATCATGCTGTTCGCAGGGTTGGCTACGTTTATGACAGGAATAATATTGAAATTTAGGCCATTAATCATGGGGGGGTCAACCTTTTGGATATTAACACCCATTGCTTTGTGGATTGGCATACAATACTCTCCTATAATAATGGCCGCAGGTCTGATAACCGGATATTTAATACCTGGATATTTATTAAAGAACGCTGATGAGTAAACAGTTCAGCGATCTTGATCCCCTATTGCACTCGCAGCTACGGTTGGGCGTGATGTCTTTACTGATGAGCACAGAGTCGGCTGATTTTGTATACATCAAAGAAAAGACTAGTGCCACAGCTGGTAATTTGAGCGTGCAGATAGATAAGTTAAGTAGTGCAGGATACATTGAGGTCACCAAATCATTTAAAGGAAAGAAACCTCATACAAGTTGCGCAATAACTAAAGTGGGACAACAAGCATTTGAAAAATATGTGCAGGATCTTCAAAACTACTTAAAGCTCTAATTTTTTTATACTTATGGTTTACATTATAAACTACTTTACAAATGATTACAAATAATATACTTGGAGAAATTCACCTCTCTGCTGCGCTGCTAGCTACCCTGCTAGGAACATATATTCTAATAGCAAAAAAAGGAACCAAAACGCATCGCCAAGTAGGTATGGCGTATTTCGGAATGATGTTAACAGTAAATATTACCGCATTCTTGATATACAGACTATTTGGCGGGTTTGGCATTTTTCACATGGCTGCCATTTTTAGCCTAGCTACACTTCTAGTAGGAATGATACCCATATTGAGGGGGAAGACTAAATCAAGCATGATCATGCATATCAATTTTATGTATTGGTCAGTAATTGGACTGTATGCTGCCTTTGTTTCTGAAACTCTCACACGCATTCCTGATAAACCATTTTACAAAATGCTTGGAATTGCGGTCTTGCTAACGACTGCTGCTGGAGCAATTGGCTTTAGAAAATACAAGAACTCTTGGATTAAAAAATTTACTAACTAAACACTATTACTCATGAAAATTACAACAAGTCTAATCACAACATTTTTGCTTTTAGGTTTCTTCCTAAATGTATCCGCTCAAACCAATGACCTAGAACATCTAAAACCATTAGTGGGACATTGGTCAGGCTACGGTTGGATGAGAATGCCTGATGGCAAAGTCGAGAAATTCAATCAGAGAGAAGACATTGAAATGAAATTGAACGATAACATTCTAGTTATCAATGGCATTGGTAAGCATCAAGAAACCAATGAAATCACTTTTGAAGCTTTTGGCATCATCTATAAAAACGCTGCAGGGGAGTACAAAATGACCGCTCATACAAAAGAAGGTCAGCATACACTTGCCAACCTTAGCATTGAAGCTGGCAAATTCTCATGGTGGTTTGAAGTACCATCAGGTACTATTAAATATGACGCTGAATTTACTGCCAATTCTTGGGTGGAAAAAGGAAACTTCTCTCCAGACGGACAACAATGGTATTCCTTTATGGAAATGACACTAACTAAGCAATAATCAATAATCAATAATCAAAACACAACGAAAATGAAAACTCTAAAATTGATATTATTACTCTCTTACTGTTCAGTAGCCTTATTTGCTCAAAGTGAAGCTGATGAAATGTCCTACATGGCTTACATCAGCAATAACAAAAGCCTATGGAAACAATTGGTTTCGAAAGAAAAGACTGAGTATACAAAATCGGCAACTAGTGAAAACTTGTACAATCTTTTACTTGCTCAACATGGACTGCTAAATGCAACAATGGCAGATCAGGATGAAGACCTTTTTGATGAGCATTATAAAAATGCTAAGAATAATGTAGAAAAGCTTGTTGATGCGAACTATCAAGTAGGTAATGCAAAAGCTATACTTTCTGCTATATATGGGTGGGAAATGGGATATAGTTCCTACAAGGGCATGTTTCTAGGTGGCAAAAGCAGCAACAACATAGAGGAAGCTACTAAAATGTCACCAGACGAGCCATTAGTATGGCAGGTATTTGGGTCATCAAAATACTTCACTCCTTCAATGTTTGGTGGAGATACAAAAGAAGCACAAAAAGCCTACGAAAAAGCTGTAAAACTGTATGAAGAAAAAGGTTTAACAACGTCTAATTGGAGATACCTTGATGCTCTCGCATGGCTTGGTCAAGTGTATGAAAATAATGGAGAAAAGGAACTTGCCAAAAGCACTTATGAAAAGGCTTTGGCTGCAGAGCCTGATTTTGGTTGGGTGAAATATGCCTTACTTCCTTCTATCTCCAAATTATAATGAGACTCCTTTATATTGTAACTTTCAATCTCTTTTCCTTGGTGGCAATTGCTCAAGTTGCCACCTATGGAAAAGTAACAGATGCCTCCAACAACGAGCCATTGATTGGTGCGAATATCTTTGTAAAAAGCAACTGGAAAGTTGGCACTAGCACAAATACTAATGGCCAATTTTCCTTGAAAGGACTAACAATTGGAGATACATTGGTTGTCTCATACATTGGATATGAGGAAAAAGTGATTACCTATACCGGAGGAAGCTTGCTAAATATTCAGCTTACCCCAACGGTACAAAGTATCTCTGAGGTAACCATTACTGCTGAAAAGATGGTGGCAGAAGAATTTACTTATAAGAAAGTAAATCGATTAGATATATACTTAAATCCTAGTGCTAAAGCCGATCCATTATTGGCTGTAAACTCACTACCGTCCAGCACCACACTGGACGAATCGGCCAACATTAGTTTTAGAGGCAGCAGCCCAGATGAAACAGGCATATTTTTCAACAACGTACCTCTCTATGACGCGGTCCGTTTTTCCCAGCTTAACGGAATCGGCACATTTGGCATATTCAATACTGCTATTGTAGATGAAATGCTTGTTTTTCCTGGAAATCCCCCTTTAGAATATGGTAATACTACTTCAGGTCTTATTGCAATAAAGACAGCAGAAGACATTCCAGAAAAACCAATAAGAACCGCAACAGTTTCATTGGCAAGCTATGGTCTATTGATGAGTCAAAGGATAGGCAAGAAACAATCATTAACGGCTTTTACAAACTATCAGCCAGCAGCCATTATTAAGGCTTTTAATCCAGAGGCGCTGGATGATATTAAAGATTTCAGCTCACTTGATCTTGGGCTGAGTTACTTGAATATTATTAATGAAAACACCATTCTAAAGGTTTTCAATTATTCTTTAAATGAAGGTTATGATTTTAATTATCAAGCTCCTACACTAAACACTATTTTTGAGCAACGCAAAAAAAGAAATTTCACTGTTACCAACTTTAGAAAGAAAATTGGTCAATCTGAATTTACTTTAAATAACAATATCAGCTTTTCAAAAACTGCATTTAACTATGCTGATACAGATATTACTCTCAATTATTTTGATGGCTTCTTATCTGCAAATTATCAATACATGGCTTCACGTTTTAATTTTAAAACAGGATTGGTCTTTGATTACCGTGAGCAGCATTTTACAGGTACTTTTTACACCATAGCGTATGCAGAAGGTCCAGGTTTTCCAATATCATCGTCATCCAATACATCAGAATTAATAAGGCCTGAAGGGTACACCTACTTGACCTATTTCATAAATGACAAATGGACTGTAGGAGGAGGACTTCGTAAAAACTTACCAATCAATAATCAAAGCCATTTTATAAGTAGTCAGTTGAGTTCCAAATACATCTTGAATCCACAAAACTCTTTCACTTTAGGCATCGGTAATTATCATCGTTTTGATTTTACCCAAAGCAATAAACCTTCACTCAATGAAAGTAAACAGGTGTCACTCGATTATAATTTCAAAACTAATAACCTGAGTATAGCAGCCTCTTTATTTGGCAATGAAGCTACTTCAAATGACATAATAAGTGAGGTATTCGGAGTGGAACTCTTTGTGAAAGGAAAGCTGGTCAACAAACTAACAGGTCAAATATCCTATTCTCTAATTGATGCCTCCTCACAAACAGAGGAAGGCATTCAGTACCCAAATAAATACGATCTCAATTATTTTGTAAGGGGCAATTTAGAATGGAGAGTGAATGCCAATTGGGCATTAAATTCGACCTTCTCCTTCAGGCAAGGCAACTACTATCAGCCTTTGAGTAATACATCCTTTGATACAAATTTAGTGGTATTTAGACCTGAATATGCCGCTGTCACTAATCAGAGTCGTTTGCCAGATTATGGTATTGTAGACTTGAGTATTTCAAGGATAATACCTATCAGCGAAGCGTTAAACATTATTGCTTTTGGTTCGATGAACAATGTCTTAAACACCAAGAACATTCGTTCTTACTCCTATAACTTCGATTATTCCGAGAAAACGAGCTCCCTATTCTCACAGAGAACAATTTATTTTGGGGCAATCATTAATTTCTAGCTTTGAATTACAAATGCTAAGCAAATGATGTTAATTTTGAAGCCGTTATAGACTTTAGAACTAGCATTAATTTTCAATTACATGTCATTAAAGGACAAATTCCCGATTACGCTTTACAATACATTATCTAAACAAAAGGAAACATTCGAGCCCATCCATGAAGATCATGTGGGCATGTACGTTTGCGGTCCAACGGTATATAGTGATGTGCATTTGGGGAATGTTCGCACGTTCATGAGCTTCGATGTGATATATCGATATCTTATGTATGTGGGCTATAAAGTGCGTTATGTGAGAAACATCACCGATGTTGGGCATTTGGAAAATGACGCTGACGAGGGTGAAGATAAGATTGCGAAGAAAGCTCGACTTGAACAGCTGGAGCCTATGGAAATTGTTCAGCATTACACCAATGGTTTTCATGATGTGCTTAAACAATTTAACCTCCTACCTCCTAGCATAGAACCGTCAGCGACTGGTCATATCATGGAGCAGATTGAAATGGTACAGGAGTTATTGAAAAATGGCTTGGCCTATGAAGTCAATGGCTCTGTTTATTTCGATGTGACAAAGTATGACAAAAAACATAACTACGGCAAGCTTTCAGGCCGAAACATCGAAGAAATGATGGAAAGCGGCCGTATGTTAGACAGTCAGGATGAGAAGCATAATAAAATAGACTTTGCTATTTGGAAGAAGGCATCACCTGCTCATATTATGAGATGGAACTCTCCATGGGGCGAAGGATTCCCGGGATGGCATCTTGAATGTACTGTCATGAGTACAAAATATCTGGGCGAGACTTTTGACATCCACGGTGGCGGTATGGATTTGACATTCCCTCATCACGAATGTGAAATAGCGCAGTCAGTTGGCAGTACGGGCAAAGAGCCTGTGAAATACTGGTTGCACACCAATATGCTGACTGTTAACGGCCAAAAAATGAGTAAGTCATTAGGTAATTCATTCTTACCACATGAGCTATTTGGTGGTACGCATAAGCTTCTTGATCGTGGTTATGGGCCAATGGTGGTTCGTTTCTTTATGCTACAGTCACACTACTCTAGCACATTAGACTTTTCTAATGACGCACTAACAGCAGCAGAGAAAGGCTATAAAAGATTAATGGAAGGCTTTAAAATTGCCAGTGGGCTTGAATATACTGAAGGAGCCGTTGATGAGGAATTAGAAGCTAGTATAAAGTCTACTATAAATAGTCTGTTTGAGAATATGAGTCAAGATTTTAATACCGCTAAGGCATTAGCTGTATTGTTTGACATGACCACCACCATGAATAACTTCAAGGCTGGAAATATAAAAACAAGTCAATTATCTAAAGACACTTTTGACACGCTCATTAAACATTATACAGGTTTTATCACTGAGGTATTGGGTCTTAAAGAGGAAAAAAGTGATGACAATCAATTGGTGGATGGTGTAATGGATTTGCTAATAAAGCTAAGAAATGACGCCAAGGCTGCTAAAAATTATTCAGTTACTGACAAGATCAGGGATGATTTAAAGTCTTTAGGTGTTTCATTAAAAGATGGCAAAGAAGGAACAGAATACAGTATCGATTAAGGGCGTAATATCAGCTATTTTGATATTTCCTATCAGGATTTATCAGTTGACAATTAGCCCCATACTTGGCTCCAACTGCCGACATACTCCTACCTGCTCAAGGTATGCTATTGAGGCTATTAAAATATGGGGACCTATTAAAGGTTTATGGTTAGGATTAAAACGAATTGGCAAGTGTCACCCTTGGGGCACACATGGTTATGATCCGGTACCGGAGCGGGAGGATTCTTAAGTGCTCTTTTTACAACATCTGCTACTGATTTTAGTTTTGCTTGTGGTTGGTGTTCTCATCAACCAATCACCTATCGTGTAATAAATCCAAGCATATCGATTTAATCGTAAAATGCAGCGAATTGAGACAAATTGAGGTAAAATACCCTAGGATTATTCGTATTTCATTAAATATGATCTAAAGGTCGGTGACAACACCGGCCAAGAGTAAAACAGTTTCCCTTTTTTGATTTTAGTTTTTTGATCGCTCTCTTTCATCCATAGTTACTTTATCCCTGAGCAGCCAAGTGCCATTTTCCTTGGTAATAATATAAGTTGTATTTATTCTTCTTGTTGGCGTTTCAACTCCGTTAATTATTTGTCCTTCTCGCTCGTGATGTTGATGAACAACGGCAACATCAGGTCTTAAAAACTTTATTTCAGGATCACCATAATTGATTGCTGTTGATACTGCATATCCAGGATTGTTGTGTAGTACTTTGATAAAATTTATTATTGAGTCTTTTCCATAGAAAACACGTCCAAAGGCCTGAAGCCATCGACCATCATCGGCCCATATTTTTTCACGCTCTTCAAAATTTTTACTCTTTGCTTGAATTTCAACTATGTTTTTAATGGCCATGGTATCCGATGGGCTTATTTGAAGTTCATTTTGCGCTACTGAGGTCGAGTTCGAGCTGTAATTTTCCTTTTCATTGCAACCATAAACAAAGATTAACAATGAGAAACCAATTATGTATTTCATTTATCTGTCATTTAATTAGCATTGTCTTTAATCAATTTCAAAACTCTATTCACTATCATTAAGCCTTACCCACTTAAGTCGAGTCTTTGGATATCTGTCCGAAATGGGGCTAAGAATTAAGGTGTCGCCTGAAAAGACAAACTTTCTTTTCGCAACAGTTCCCCACATATTTTGAAAGTTTGATGACTCGATTTGATGCACTATAATATTAAGCGAGTCGATTACTTTGTATTTTCCAAAATAGACAAAATTGTCAGCTAAATGTCTCAAATCTTTGAATGTTAAACTATCAAGTCCGCCATTTCCTTGAAATTCGTAGTTTTCATAATTTTCAGTAACGTGATGCACGCCCATTCCGCCTTTACCGTCATAAAGAATAAATCCTTTTCTGTTTTTGTAATGATCTTCCCGAGGTTTCCAACTTGAAGCAGAATCAACCTGCATTTCTACAATATTAAGCTTCCACCTTCCTTTGAACTTTTCGAGATTTGATGATTCATTTACCTGTGCGCAAGAAACAAGTAAAAAGGTTATTAAAGTCGAATATAAATAGGTTAATCTCATATTTCTAATTGCTGCCAATGTTTAGTATATGAAGTATAGCATGCCGCAGGATCCTATCATTTCATATCCAGTGTCTGTTGTGTGCCCAGCATGGGCATCTGGTATCTAAGATACCAAATTATTCCAAAG
>CAYGNU010000093.1:0-11195 GCA_964351175.1 uncultured Roseivirgaceae bacterium
ATGTTAAGTCTCCCAACTGCTTTTCAGAGCGGTACAGCTCCTCATAAGTTTGATCTTCAAAAGTGTAACTCAATGGCAGTTCAGGAAGAATCTCCTTCCACATATCTTCTATTTGAGCAATGGTATTTTGGATATTGTCAGTGTTGACTTCTAGAATTAAAAAGGTGAAGTACCCTCGTGCAATACTCATGGTTAAAGGAGTAATCTTTTCATGCAATGAATTAAAATGGAAGTCTTTAACCACCCCAATCACTTCACCCTTCCACCTGCCTGCTTGCAGAAAAGGAAGGCCAATTACTTCCTCTGGATTACTATAACCAAGCGTTTTTATAGCCGATTCATTAATGACCATACTTTGCCTATAATCGGAGGGCCGATCTTCTTCAAACCCGCGGCCAGCTATTATCTTCATGTCATATTGATTAATAAAATCGTAATCAACATAATAAGCATCAGTGTATAGTTCTTCTACCTGCCGATTTTTTGTGGGTAGTTCAGTCATTGATTTTCTGCCAGATTTTCCCGGAATAGTCGAAGAAAGGCTGGCACTAACAACACCATTAAGTGACTTGAATTTTACTTTAATGGCCTTTTCATTTCTTTTAATTGATTCATCAAAATGAAAGTCAACTATCAACTTTTTACTTTGAGTATAACCCAATTCTTTGTTTTGAATATAATCCAACTGTTTGGTCACGACTACCACGGAAATAACCATAATAACAGAAATGGCAAACTGCACTATTACCAACCCATTTTTTAAGAGTACTCCTTTAGATCCGAGTTTCATATTACCCTTTAAAAGACTATCATATTTTAAATTGGTAAGAATAAAAGCAGGGAAAATACCACTCAAAAAACCAGTTATAATGGCAAGTGAAAGTACCAGAATGTAAAGAGAGTACTGGTCGAAAGCATTTCCAATGATAGGTTTATTAGCTAATTGATTAATGCTAGGTGCAAAGAGCAAAAAGAGCCCAATGGCTATGAGACAGGCAAATATGGAAAAGGACACTGAGTCTAGCAGATATTGAAATTTTTGCTGTGTTTGAGAGACCCCTAATATCTTTTTCATGCTTATTTCCTTAGCACGTTTAATGTATAGCGCATTAGAAATATTGATGAAATTAAATATGGCAATAAACAACACTAGCAAAGCGACTATAGAAAAAATATAAACGTTGTCAACATTGCCACTTACTGAAGAACCTGTCCTACTTCCCCTTGCATCTGCAAATAGATAGATGTCTTGAAGAGGCTCTAAATTTGTAGAATAATCAGCCTCCCCACGCGTGACTTGCTGATCAATGAACTGTCCGATTTTTTTATTTAAAGCCACGATATCACTGTTCTCATTAACCTGTAAATAAGTATAACAGCCAAAGGCAGTCCAATTAGTGGCTCGGCCTGGATTCCAGACTTCAGTAAGAGAAGATAGGGATAAAAAAATGTCCACTTTAAAATGTGAATTTTCAGGAATATCCTTCATGACACCCGTTACAAAAGAGGGTGTCTTTCCATCGAGGGTTAGTTCTTTACCAATACAGTCTAGTGTACCAAAATATTTTAGAGCAGCACTTTCAGAGATTACAGCATTGAATGGGGCGTCAAAAACAGTAGCAGGATTACCTTCTATAAGCGGAAACGAAAATATCTCAAAAAGACTTTCTTCTGCGTAGGCTAAATTCTCTTCCTGATAATTATCTACATTACTCTGTACTAATAGGTAATCTAAGAATACTCTTGTGTAATTCTGGATTTCAGGAAATTGCTTGGCTAATTCAGGAGCTACTGGTATTGCAGAACTTTCTAATTTCGTGCCTGTTGACGTTTTTACGTCAGTTACCATTCTGTAGATGCTAGCCTTATTTTCATGATAGTCATCATAACTTAGCTCAAAACCGACATACTGTAAAGAGAATAGACACACTAAAAATGCCATAGTCAGCCCAGTCAGGTTGATGGCTGTAAATCCTTTATTCTTGATTAACGACCGAAAAGTAAGCGAGAAGTGATTAATTAAAATATCTAAAGTGTTCATTCCTTTGATTCCAGTTATAGGTTTAATAATCCCTAGCCTAAATAGCCTAATTACATCTTTTGAAAATCCCCATTTGGCAGACCGAACCGATTTTTCTTCCACTCTCTTTTCAAACCGTTCCAGCAGATCTCCTTCAAGATCCTCTACAAAATCCGGATGGCAGTACCAGCGGAAGAAGTGAAGGGGGAGTTTAGGGGGATTGATTTTCATCTGATCTGTGTTGGTGTTAAAGATACCTGACGGTAGGACTTATAAAATAGGCTAGTCATTCCGTAGTGCAACGGAGGAATCTTGGTCGAGAAGCAATTAAAGGAGGTTTGGTTATTTATAAGCATGGTTATCTCAATAAGATCATCTTAGTTTTTAACAGAAAATGAAAATTCAGGGACAGAATTCCAAAGGTCCATACGCTGCTCTTTGGTTTCTGTAAGCACTTTTTTGCCATAAGCAGTAATAGAAAAGAAACGTTTTCGCTTCCCACCTCTTACCTTGGTAGCTTCACCAAATTCAGAAGTGAGAAATCCTTTCTTTTCCAATCTTCTTAGCACAGTTTGTAATGCTCCGATGCTCACTGATCGTTTCAGCCGACTTTCCATTTCATCAATGATCGCAATGCCATAAGCTTCATCTTTAAGGATGGCTACTGTCAGGAGCACAATCTCTTCAAATTCTCCTAAATGATATTTACCCATGATTCTTATTTTAACTAAAATGTAGTTTAAATACGAAGGTAAAGAATGAAGGTTGCATTTTTACCTAAATTGTAGTTTTAATAAAATGAGTATATCTAGGAATTCATACTAACAATGAAATTTGCTCAACTCTTTTTGGTCACTTAACTTTCAATTGATATTTAAATATCAGATGGAATTAGATTTTACCTGGATTAACCTACTCATACTTTTTGGAGCCCTACAGGGATTAATCTTTGGTGTAATATTGTTGTTAAATAAGAGGCATCCAGGTGCTAAATATCTCGGGGTGCTTATGCTAGTGCTTGCCTACAATGGATTTGAGACTGTTGGTTGGAGTGCAGGGTTAGAGAATTACACCTTTATTTTTGACCTGTTCACTTTCGTTTGGATTTTTGGCTTGGGGCCAAGTCTTTACCTTTATGTTCATTCCCTTTTAAAACCTACTGTACCGATATCTAAAAATGATGTGATTATAGCATATTCACCAGTAGCTTTTCAGTTTTCTGTAAGGGCTATTATTTTATTCATTTATATTTTTGCATTAACCGATGAGCAAGGAGCAGGATGGATGGCAGTTGCTGCAGATTTGTTTTCATATTACCATCTCTACAGTGAGCCGCTGAGCGTTATCGTTTTTCTTTTCTATCTCTACTTATCTATTAACTTATATCTTGAAGCTAAAAATGAAAAAGTGCTTCAGTCTGGCCGAAAAAATAAGACCGCTATACTCAAATGGCTAAGGGTACTATTGGTCTGTTTAGTGGCTTTAGGTGCGTTCTGGCCTTTAGTTTTGCTACTTCCTTATGTCTCTGATATCGGATTTGACAATCACTATTATCTTTTAGAGTTATTATTGGTTTTATTCATCTATTGGATTGCCTTTGTAGGATACCATAAGATAAAGATTCTGCATCCTGAAAGTAGTAGTAAGGGCATATCAAAGGTTCCTGAAAAAGAAGCAAAGCAGTACTTAACGAAGTTAAAAGAAGTAATGTATCAGGATAAACTATATCTGGATGCAGAGTTGAATCGTGAAAAGGTGGCTAATCATATTGGAGTGAATGTTAAAATACTCTCTATGGTATTAAATCAATATGCTGAACAAAATTTTAATGACTTTGTAAATAGCTATAGAGTAGATGAGGTAGCCAATCGACTTAAGTCTGGTGATCACAACCATTTAACCATCTCCGGTGTAGCATTAGAATCTGGCTTTAATTCTCAGGCCACGTTTCAAAGAGTATTTAAAACAATAAAAGGTATGTCACCTAAAGAATTTCAAAATAAGGAAGCGGCTCCCTAATAATCACTTCTCAAATCCGGTTTTGAGTAGTCCGGAAGAATTGTATTTATCAATTTAGCCACTCAACAACGGTCAAAGTTTTACAATGAATAGGAAATTCAAACTCATTTTCATTTTATGTTTTATCAGCCATCTGGCAGCATCACAGTCAATGATTTCGGGGAAAGTGATTGATAAGAGTACTTCTGAACCCATACCTTTTGCACACATCTTTATTCCAAATACTTCCATTGGTAGTATCTCAGATTTATACGGCAATTTCTCCTTAGAAATATCTGAGGAATATCTTTCCAAAGAACTTCAGGTGTCATGTCTGGGCTTTAAACCAATGTCTCTGAAGCTACAGAAATCAACTCAACCTATTCTGATTAAACTTGAAGAAGACATTATTCGGCTTGAAGAAGTAGTGATAACCCCGGAAACTGCCGAAAATTTAATGAAGAAGGCATTCGCTAAAATCTATGATAACTATGATACCACAGATCTTATTTTAAGCGGTTATTACAAGATGATGTCAAAAATAGATACCTCCTTAGTAAGAAGCATAGAGTCCATACTTGATATTTATAAACCCAAGTTGGATAGTGAAAAATCCTATAAGTCGCTTCCGAGTGATTCCATTTATGTAAAAGAAATGAATGCTATGGTAAATGATCAGGTTGACTTCAAATTGAAAGCCATGGTTGATTGGGAAAACACACCCTATCTTTTGACTTATCGAGACTTTGTGAGAGAATTCGGGTATCAAGAGGGCGCACAAAAAGGAATGATGACAAATTATGATTTTGAGATTGAAAAAATGATCATGCTTGATGGTAGAAGGACTTATGTTATTGGTGTTTCAGCCAAAAAGGGAAAGCGTAAGTCCTTTTGGAATGGTAAAATTTATTTAGACGAAGAAACCAACGCTTTCTCAAAGATAGATGTGGTTTCAACTGATCGAATGTTTAGAAAACTCAAATCTGGGTTAGGATATAAGCTTCAATCCAAAATCAATAACGTTAAATATGATGAGGGCCAGTGGAAAGAATCTGTAAGCTATAAATTCAAGGAGGGTAAATGGCACTTTAGTACAGTTAACTCCAGTAAGCAATTTTTGATCTCCAGTAAGAAGCGTTCTATGACGAGAGTTCCTGTCAACGCAACTGTCGAATACAATACAGCTAATGTTTTAATTGGCAGTTATTTGTATGATTCAATAAAATACCTTCCACAAAGAAATGAAGGTTACTGGAAAGTTGAACGTTTTATGGAGTTAATGTATGATTCGGCTTTTTGGAATGAATATGCTATTGAAGATTTCTGGGTTCAAGAGGAAGCACTGAAGATGACACAAAATAGTGATAATTCTGGTTACCAATTCACCAAACTTGACACGCTTCAAGGCGCCCTAACCCCACTTAGAACAAGCTATGATGTAGGCTTCTATCATCTAGACTTGGAAGTGCTTCCAGAAGAAGAGCTACTGAAAGGCAGTAGTTTGATTAGGTTTAAAGCGGCAGAACCCACCAATCGCATTCAGATTGATTTATTCTCCAAAATGGCTATTGAAAAAATTGAGTGGAAAGGTGAACAACTTAAATTTGAGCGTGAGTATAATGCCGTTTATGTTGACTTTCCTAAGACTTTATTGAAAGACTCCATTGATGAAATCAAAATATTCTATTCTGGCCGACCTGTAGATTATGATCCAAATATTCCGATGTATGCCTCCTTTCTATGGTTAGAAGATGATAAAGGTGATCCATGGTTACAGGCAATTTGTCAAGGTTATGGTGCCAGTGGCTGGTGGCCAAATAAAGATCATTTATCAGATGAGCCGGACAGTGCTAAAATTAGTGTGACTGTACCTTCTGATTTAGAGGTGATTTCCAATGGCCGATTAATAGACAAAACTAATCTTCAAAATTATAAGACACGATTTGATTGGGCCATTTCCTACCCTATCAATAATTATAACATGACCTTAAATGTGGGGAAGTATAAAAAGACTGTAGATACCTATGATAATGGCATTACCAAATTAGATTTGGAGTACTATACATTAAAAGAAAACGAAACAGATATTTCAGTAACTACGGCCATAGTAAAACCCATGCTTAAAACTTTCGAGAAGTACTTCGGTCCTTATCCTTTTCCTAATGATGGATTTAAGCTGGTTGAGTCTCCACACCCCATGGAGCATCAGAGTTGTGTCTCTATCGGCTCGGAGTATTTCTATGATGCAGAGGACAGTGGTATTTGGTCAAATTTGCCAGTAAATGAGATTAAATATTCAATTGTATTGCACGAGGCAGCCCATGAGTGGTGGGGGAACAGCATAAGTTGTTCTGATAATGCTGAACTATGGATTCATGAGGCTTTCGCTACTTATGCAGAAGCATTGTTCTTCGAGGACTACTATGGCTATCAGACTAGCCAAGAATACCTGAATAATATGAAAGCCAATGTGCTGAATCAGCATCCTATTGTCGGCAAAAGAGGTGTAAATCATATTCATTATGATATTACAGATATGTACACCAAAGGGGCTATAATGCTCAATGAACTGCGTAAAAACATCAATGATGATAATATTTGGTTTGCCATATTGAAAGGTATTCAGCAAGAGTTTAAATATTCATCAATTACAACTAATCAAGTCATCGGTTATGTAAATGAGAGTACAGGAAAGGATTATAATGCATTTTTTGAGAAGTGGCTTAATATGGTTGAAAAATAGCTAATCATTAATTTTCTCTGGCTGAATTATTTACTGTCTACCAGACTAATATCCCTGTGCTACTAAATCCCCTCTGTCTTTTATCGATATAAGTTTACCATCCTTCAGAAGCAGATTTTTATCTGAAATGGACATCACATCCTTATAATAATGATCTGTGATGATTACACATTTCTGTTTTTTTATCTTGATTAATAGTGAAGCTATAATTCCTTTATACGCAGGCTCTATCATAGAGAAAGGCTCATCTAGAATTACAACAGGGTGATCAAGGTTAGAAACAAGCAAAAGCTCTACATATCTTCTTTCACCCATTGACAGATTTCTAACTAATTTATTGTCAAGAGAAGCCATATTTTGGGCATAGAAAACTTCATTTTGTTGATTGCTTTCATCAAAATAAATGGGTATCAAATCACGAACTCGGGTATTGAGAGGCAAGAAAGTATGTTGAGGTAGATATGCAATTAATTTTCGCGATCTGACATTTGCAGGATCAACCGGTATATCGTTTATCTCTAAATAGGTGCTATGTGGTACGAGAGTACCAAATAGAATTTTCATCAAGGTAGATTTACCACATCCATTCCTTCCAAAAATTGCTGTAATCTCACCTGACTGGCATTTCAACTCTGTATTATTTAAAATGCGATGATTCTTGAATGAATGTGAGATAAGGTTTGCAAATAGCGTCATTCGGGAATTAAACTTAAGACGTAGAAATATAGACCTAACAGCGGCAGAGAAAGAATGAAATTTAGTAAATAGAGCTTAAGAATCAGGCTGCTTTTAGTGAACCCAATATTATAATAAAAGTAGAATTCTTCTTTTTTGAGGAAGTTAAAAATGATGGTTCCTAATAAAGGCCCCAGAATGATTAGAATAATAATTCCCCATAATATTCCTGAAGTTAGTGCTATTGCTAAACTGAATATTGAACTGTATAAAATGGTGTCTTGGTAAAACTTAAGCAAGGCTCTCACCAGCTGAATAAAACAGAAATTGTGCCATAATAGTAAAGATGTATTGGTTGCAACTTTATTGCTTACCTATAGCATTAGGGTTTAAGATTTCTGAACCTCAAAAATCGTCCTGTCAGAAGCTTCAGGATTTTAAGAGCCAAGTTTATAATCGCCAATAACATGCAATACTTCAAGACGGGCCTTTTCAAAGCATTCTAAAAAGTCGTTTTTTACGAGCTTTGGTTCGTATCCAAAGGAAAAAAGCACAGGAAAGGAATGACAGAAAATAAAGAGCCATTGCCATTTTTAAAAACAAAACCCTTGAGTCACGATTAGATGCAGTTTGCAAGGACACTAAATGGCCATTCGAGATGTTTTATCAGCGAATTTTAATTAAAATCATCCCTGCAAATATAAAATTTAATTTTATATTTGCAGGGATGATTAAAAGGCTCATTGAATCTGAACTCCATTATTCTACTCAAGAATTTCCAGTTACGGGTGTGGTAGGTCCGAGGCAAATAGGTAAGACTACGCTGGTTAAGAATCACCTCGTTTCGCAACCTAAAATTTATCTGGATTTAGAAAGGACTTCTGACCTCAATAAGCTCAGTGATCCAGAGTTATTTCTTTCTTTACATACTGATAAGACAGTTATTTTAGATGAAATACAGCATATGCCAGAGCTGTTTCCATTGCTTCGCTCTTTGGTAGATGAAGATAAACGACCGGGCAGATTTATAATTTTAGGCTCTGCATCTCCTGAATTACTACGGCAGAGTTCAGAAAGTCTTGCCGGCCGTATTAATTATTTGGAAGTATTTTCATTGAGTTTACTAGAAACAAGTGATGCAGTTTCATTTAATAACCTCTGGCTTTATGGGGGGTATCCTGATCCAGCGCTGTCCCAAAAACCAAAATTTGTTCAAAACTGGTATCGGAGCTTCATCCAAAGCTATGTTCAGAGAGATTTGCCATTGTATGGTTTACCTGCTGATCCGTTAGTGACCAGTAGACTTCTGCAAATGATAGCCACTGGCAATGGCACTATTTTAAATTACAGTTCTTTTGCCAAATCATTAGGTTTATCTACACCAACTATTAAAACCTATATCAGTTTTTTGGTAAATGCTTATTTGGTAAGTTTTTTAAATCCTTGGTATAGCAATAGTAAAAAAAGGCTGGTGAAGTCACCTAAGATTTATTACAGAGATACAGGCATGCTACATTATTTACTGGGTATCCAAACATATGATGAGCTTCTTGGAAATATTTCTGTCGGCAATTCATGGGAAGGGTTTGTCCTACATCAGATTCAGGCTGTTTTGGAATCTGATGATGAGCTTTATTACTATCGCACACAAGATGGTGCCGAGATTGATTTACTCATTAGAAGAAATAATAAATGGCTAGCTGCCGCTGAAATCAAATTGACCAATTCTCCTTCAGTCAGTAAGGGTAATTATATAGCAATAGAAGATTTGAAAATAGACATGTTACATGTAATTACTCCCAGTGCTGATACCTACCCCATTGCTCAGAATGTGTTGGTGATTGGTTTGGAAAATTTCTTAAAAGAACTACAACTATCTTAAAAATAATCTGAGACTTAAGGCAGATCTAATTGTAGTACTTTTGCTTAAAAATTTACTCTTTCTCAACGACAAAAATCATTCTGTCAGACTCTTCTGCTACATAAGGACTCAATTGGTAGTCACCGAAAACATCTATAATACTGAGATCTGCATTTTCAAAATATTCCATAAAGTCCATTCTTCTTAAAGCCTTTACTTTTTCAATAAAATGATGGTCTTTACTGTTGTGTTGGAAATAAATATTTTTAACAATGTAATCATCAGATGAAATATCCTTGGTGATATGGAATTCAATATCATCAACAACCTTTATTTCTTCTGGTATTAGGTGGTTAATGACAGTGTATGGATTGAGGAAATCCAAAATTAATTTACCTTTTGGTTTCAAAGATTGGGCTACTGATAGAATAGCTGCCTCGTGTTCTTTTTTAGTTTTAAAATAACCAAAGCTGGTAAACAGATTAAAGGCGAAGTCAAACTGCTCATAGAGGTAGGTCTCTCGCATATCATGAACTTCAAAGCTCAACCTGTCATTGGCAAAGGCATTTGCATGACTTATATTTTTTTCTGAAAGATCTAAACCTATGACGTCAAACCCCTTTTGGTTAAGATAGATGGCATGGCGCCCCTTGCCGCAGGCTAAATCCATGAGCTTATTTGCTGGCTTTATATGCAGATGATCGATAAGGTTATCAATAAATGATTTTGCTTCAACATCATCGCGATTTTTGTACAGAATATGATAGTAAGGAGAGTCAAACCACTCATTAAACCACTCCTTTTCCATTATTCTGCTTTTTTAATAAAAGGTTTTATTCCTTCTGTAGCAAAGTCAGTGTGAGACCCATCTGGCTTACTAAATATTAGGTAGGCATTATATTCTGAATGCTCTTTTAGAAACTCAATTGACTTTTCTTTTCCCATCACCATAAATGCTGTAGCCAGAGCATCTGCTGTTTGGCAATCTTCGGCAAAAACTGAAGCACTCAATAAGTTATGCTGGATTGGGTATCCAGTTGCTGGAGAAATTGTATGGCCATATTTTACACCATCTATGACATGATAGTTGAAGTAGTTACCGGAAGTAGCCATCGCGCGGTTGTCAAGTGCTACTTGTGCGTAAGCAAATTGATTCAACTCATCAGAATCTGGATCCAAAATCCCCACAATCCATGGCGTATTACGCTCTAGGTTTTTACCTGATGCTACTACTTCACCTCCAATTTCTACAAAGTAATTGTCAATACCATTTCTCTTAAGATAATCTGCCACTACATCCACTCCATAACCTTTAGCCGAGGCACTAAAACTTATGGTAGTTCGAGCATCAGACTTGGTCACTTTTTTATTGTCAAATGTGATTTTATCATATCCGATAAATTGCTTTAGGGAGTCAATGTGCAAACTGTCAGGTCCTACTTGAGTACCTGGCCCAAAACCCCAAGCATTAATCAAAGGCCCGATACTAGGATCAAAAGCACCCATAGTCTCATCAAATATATTTCTGGCCGCTTCTAAGGCCGGAAGAAAATAGGGCAATTCAAATTTGAAAGAGTCGACATTGTTAAATTGAGAAATTTCAGAGGTAGGGATATATGTATTTAGACTTTGATTAAATACTACTAATAGTGAGTCGATCTGAGGTTTGAAATTTCTTTTTGTTTCGTCAAAGTACTTGACGTTATAAGTAATAGGCCCCATCGTTTTTCCATTGAACCAAATTACTTCCTGCTTTGGATTCTGTCTGTAATACCAAACCAAAAACATAGCTGAAAATAAGCCCAGGGTATAAAGAATGTTTTTAAGGCGCAGGGTCATATTTTTAAATTTTGCCGCAAATTAATGAATTTGGAATGGCTTATGATTACTTTAGAGCA
>CAYGNU010000094.1:0-5229 GCA_964351175.1 uncultured Roseivirgaceae bacterium
CCATAATGCTGGCGCTATTATTTTTGCTTATTGAGGTTTTATTAATCAGGTTTTTTCCCTAACTCGAAGATATTATGACAAAAATCTTAATCAAATCGATTAAAATTCTTGATAAAGAGTCGAGCCATCACGGTAAGGTCAAAGATGTATTGATTGAGAATGGTAAGATCAAAGAAATTGGCAAGATCGATACTAAGGCCAGTGAAGTGATTGATGGCAAAGGAAAAATTTTGTCTCCAGGATGGGTAGATATGCGCGCTTGGTTGGCAGATCCTGGCTTCGAACATAAAGAAGATCTAGAATCAGGTAGAGATGCTGCCATGGCGGGAGGCTTTACGCATGTAGCAGTACTTCCTAATACTAAACCTGTAACACAGTCGAAGAATGATGTCGCCTATATTAAGAGAGGAAATCAGTATGCGTTAACACAGCTACATGCAATCGCTGCTGTTACACTAGATTCCAAAGGCGAAGATCTTACGGAAATGATAGACCTTCATACTGCAGGGGCCATTGCTTTCTCAGACGGATTAAAACCAATATGGCATTCTGATATTTTATTAAAAACCTTACAGTATTTGCAGAAGTTTGACGGCCTGCTGATTGATCGACCAGAGGATATTCATTTGAATATGTTCGGTGTCATGAACGAAGGCCTTAATAGTACCATGTTAGGCATGAAAGGGATGCCTAATCTAGCTGAAGACATTATTGTACAACGTAATTTGGATATCCTGGCCTATGCAGGTGGCAGATTGCATATGTCTAATATTTCTACACCGCATGCTTTAAACTTGATAAAAAGTGCCAAAAAGAAGGGTTTAAATGTTACGTGCGATATCGCTTCCTATCAAACTTCATTTGATGATGGTGCGCTTCATGACTTTGATTCTGCTTATAAAGTTAATCCTCCGTTTAGAACAGCAACTGATAACAAGGCTATCATTAGAGGATTGCAAGATGGCACCATTGATGTAATCGTAAGCTCACATATTCCGCATGATGAAGAATCTAAGAAGCTAGAATATGATTTGGCAGATTTTGGAGTAACAGGTTTGCAAACTGTGGCGAATGATTTAGTTAAACTATCAGAAAAAGTACAAATGGAAGTGTTGATAGAAAAAGTGACATCAGCGCCAAGAAAATTACTAAAGCTCGATTTGGCAACTATAGAAGAAGGAAAGTTAGCAGACTTAACAGTTTTTGATCCTAGTTCCGATTGGACATTAAACAGTAAATCAAACAAATCAAAATCGGTAAATTCACCATATTGGAATCAGAAGCTTAAAGGAAAGGCTTTGGCGGTTTTCAATAATGGCCAATATCAGATAAATAATGCTTGACAAATTAAAACCTATTTATAGTGTGCCTATCAAATATGGGCTCATCGGTTCTTTATTGGCCATAGTCTTAATAATTGCACTATTCTATATGGGCAAGCACCCTTTGCTTATCCCCATATTTTTTGATTACAGGATTTTACTATTTGCCGTATTCATATTTTTTGCGCTAAAAGAGTTTAAGGATTATTACAATGATAAATTCCTTCAATTTTGGCAGGGAATGGTCATTGGCATAGGTATTTATGTGATTATTGGATTAATGGTAGCCCTTTTTATTATCGCCTTTTCAACCGTGGTTCCCGATTTTCATGATAGTTATATTGAAGGAACACTCCGAGGATTAGAGTTGGACAAAGAGCAGCTGGTAGGGCAAGGGAAAATAACTATTAGTGAAGAAGAGTTTGAAAAACAAAAGGAGCTACTAAGAGCGGCACCTTCCTATGTTTTAGGTATCGATTACTTTATAAAAAGTTGTCTATTAGGTTTTTTCCTAACTATAATCATGGCTGTAATTCTACGTAAGTCAGAAAGTAGATTTACTAATCAATAGGGCCTTTAACTCTTATTTAACTCATAAACCATTCAGCTTTCAAAAAAACCTTGCATGTTATGTAATTTTGAAAGGTTGTTTAGAACTAATACATTTATTAAACGATTTCAAACAACAACCTAAAACAACAAAACAATGGAAGAAAATTTAGAAGCACCTACGGTTAAGTCTGTAGCGATGAAATGGGGATTAATCATGGGGTTAATTTCAATTGGTATTTTTCTAGTTATAGCATTTGGAGAGCTCCAAGGCAACTCCGCAATGCAATGGATTGGATTAATTCCTTCTATTATTATTATCTATCTGGCTCATAAAGAGTTTAAGGATAACGGTGATGGTTATATGTCTTACGGCCAAGGCCTAGGATTAGGCACCCTTATTTCCTTAATATCATCATTAATATCAACTGGATTCTTTTTTATCTATGTAAAGTTTATTGATTCATCTTATCTTGATATTATGAAGGATATTCAGATTACTCAGATGCAGGAACAAGGTATGAGTGACAGTGAAATAGAAACTGCCCTAGGCTTTTCGGAAAGCTTTATGAGTCCTGGAGTGATGTCCGTATTTGCTATAGTTGTTGCTGTGTTTATGGGTTTTGTAGTATCTTTGATCATAAGTGCTATAACCAAAAATAGCGATCCTGAGCTCGATTATTAAGTATGCATAAAAACAATATATCGGTAGTGGTTCCGCTTTTTAATGAAGAGGAATCACTCACCGAGTTATGTGATTGGATAAGCCGTGTAATGCAAACGCACGGCTTTACTTATGAAGTGATATTAGTAGATGACGGCAGTACCGATACTAGCTGGGAGGTCGTTAATACGTTGTCACAAAAAAATAAAAATATCAAAGGCATTAAGTTCAATAGGAACTATGGTAAGTCTGCAGCTTTAAATACTGGATTTAAAAATGCCAATGCCGAAGTTGTCATCACTATGGACGCTGATCTACAAGATAGTCCTGATGAAATACCGGCTTTATATAAGAAAATAAAGGAAGAAGGATATGATATGGTTAGTGGCTGGAAGAAAAAACGCCATGATCCTATCACTAAAACAATACCTTCCAAATTCTTCAATTTTGTTACGAGAAAGATTTCAGGAATTAAGCTACATGATTTTAATTGTGGGCTAAAGGCTTACAAGGAGCAGGTGGTAAAAAATGTAAAAGTTTATGGTGAGATGCACCGTTATATACCTGTTATAGCTAAATGGAATGGCTTTACTAAAATTGGGGAACAGGTAGTCAACCATCATGAAAGGAAGTATGGTACTACTAAATTTGGGCTTGAACGTTTCATCAACGGATTTCTAGACCTACTCTCTATTACTTTTGTAAGCAGATTTCAGCGCAAACCGATGCACTTTTTTGGTCTGCTAGGAACGATATCATTTTTTGGAGGGTTTGCCATCACTTGTTGGGTGGTAGGCGTAAAGATTTATAACCTTCATTATAAACTGCCAGCTAGAGAAGTTGTAGATCAGCCGCTCTTCTTTTTGGCGCTTGTAGCTTTAGTTATTGGTGTTCAACTATTTCTCACAGGCTTCTTGGCTGAGATGCTTGCTATGAAATCTAATTCATCAAAGGATTATTTAGTTGCTGATCAGATTGGTCTCGATTAATGTTTTATTCTGTCATTATTCCAGTCTACAATCGTCCTAATGAAATAGACGAACTCCTTGAAAGTCTTACGCATCAGACTTATACTAACTTTGAAGTATTGGTTGTGGAAGATGGTTCTACTGAAAAGTGTGATCATATCATTCCTAAATATCAGGATAAGCTAAAAATCACCTATTTCTTCAAACCTAATACTGGCCAAGGTTTTAGCAGAAACTTCGGTTTTGAAAATGCCAAAGGCGATTATTATGTTGTTTTTGATTCTGACTGTCTTATTCCGAGTCACTATTTTGAATCGGTTGAAAATTATCTTAGGGACAACCCCGTAGGTGCCTTTGGAGGGCCGGATAAAGCGCATGAAAGCTTTACCCCTATGCAGAAAGCTATTAGTTATAGCATGACTTCTGTGTTTACAACCGGAGGCATAAGAGGTAATAAGAAGCATTATGGGACTTTCCACCCACGTAGTTTTAATATGGGTATTTCAAAGGAAGTTTTTGAAAAGGTTGGAGGTTATAGGATCACTAGAATGGGAGAGGATTTGGAGTTTAGTATGCGTATTATCAAATCAGGTTTTCAAACGGCCTTAATTGAAGACGCTTTTGTTTACCATAAAAGAAGAACCTCTTTATCTCAATTTTACAAACAGCTTCATTTCTTTGGTAGGGCCCGAATTAATGTAGGCAGGTTTTATCCTGAAGAAGTTAAGCTACTTCATTGGTTTCCCGCCTTATTCACTATTGGGATATTAGTTACAGGGTTTTTGAAATGGGTATTTCCTCCTTTGTTTTTTCTGGGTGTAGGAGTTTATTCACTATTCCTTCTTCTGAATTTTTTATCTTCCTTATTCAAGAATAAAAGTCTTTATGTGGCTATTTTAAGCGTGGCTACTTCATTTACTCAACTTACAGCATATGGTGTTGGTTTTCTCGGTGAATGGATTAAGCCCTCTTCAAAAACATAATTGTAGATTAAAACTACTTTACTACAAAACTAAATATTTGAAGTCTTGCCGGACTTGTTCTGGCATCTCTGATTTCATGTAGTAACCTTTTAAAGAGACCCCGGAACAGGTCCGGGGAGAATACAGCCGAAGAGAAAAGTTAAGTCTTTATTTTCCGGCTTGACGACCAACATTTAAGAACTTAAATACTCAATCAATCCCTCTTTGATCCTTTTATAAGTCTCTTGTTGTTCTTGCTCGTCAGCTTCAAGTAATGTCATTCTAAAGCCCAAAAGATCAGAAGAGAAAGCAGAAATAGGGACTACACACACCTGCTTGGAAGCAAGTAAGTAATAAACAAACCTCTTGTCCAATGGCATGTCTGGCGTTATCCAATCATTCAAAAGCCCTTGTACTTTAACGTCTTCAATGGCCATTTTTTGACTTCTGTTTAATACACCTTCCTTAAAAATGATGGTATTGTAAAAGGCGCCATTCGTAAGGTTAAATTGAATGCCATCAACATCCGCGAAAACTTCCGTTAAGTATTTGCTTCTTGCTCCAATCTGCTCATTCGTCTCTTTTAAGAAATCAGCATAGCGAGGATCACTCATGACCCTAGGTATCGCACGTTGAGGTAAAGTAGTTGAGCTAACCTCTATCATTTTAGCATTGTCTATGGTATTACAAAGCTTATTGAAATCAGCGTCAGTTTTACGATTATAGTATTCAGCCCATCCACAGCGTGAACCTGGCCAGGGAAA
>CAYGNU010000094.1:5239-11192 GCA_964351175.1 uncultured Roseivirgaceae bacterium
CGTTGAACGCTTACCAACGCAGTTATAACGGTCATTGAGCCATTGCTCAGCGTGAACCTGGCCAGGGATACTCTTTGGAAATGCCCTTAAGTGAAATTCCAGGCACATCACCAATCACTTCAGCCATAGTTGCTGTGCTGGCATTATTATAAATAATGTTCTGATATATCTCGTCAAATATTAGGAATAGGTCGAATTCTTTAGCGATCGCAACGATGCGCTCAAGTATATTTTTAGGATACACCATACCCGTTGGATTATCAGGATTGATTACCAGTATGCCTACGATACTTGTGTTATACTTTACCTTCATATACAAATCATCAAGATCAGGATACCATGAGTTTTCTGGATCAAGATTGTAAGTCACAGGATGGGCGTTAGCATGCGCTGCTTCAGCTGATGAATGTGTAGAGTAGGCTGGAGAGGGGCCTATCACCCTGGCACTTGGGGTGAGGAATTGATAAATTTTTGCTATTGCATCACCTAACCCATTAAAAAATGTAATGTCTTCAACACCAATTTGAGCCCCTTTGAGTTTGTTGTTCTTTTCTGACAGGAACTGCCGTGTTTCAAGGAGGCCTTTAGAATGACTATATCCATAGGTTTTGTCATCTCTTAACAGTTCGATGATGGTTTCCTTCATCCATTCAGGAAGTTTCCTGTTCTTCTGAATAGGATCACCTATATTTTCCCAATGAATATTATAGCCAAGCGCTTGAAGCTGCTCGGCCTTTTTTACTATTCCTCTGATCTCATAACTGAGTTCATCGGCTCCCTGACGCAATAAGTTTTGACGCATACCTCAAAATTTGAAGCGTTGAAGGTAATAATAATCCGCAAATGTTACGATTAATTAATGATGACTTTCTTTGCCATATTTTTCCCAGACTTATCTTAAAAGGAGCACCTTTAAAGTGAATAATACACGGGACGACTATTTCCACTCTGAAAGTTAGTCGTCCCATGAGTATTGAATTATTTTGCATTCACGATATCCATTAACTCATCATTTTCTCCGGTCATTTGTAAATGCCCCAATGAGATGGGTATGCTTCCTATACTATTCAATTCATCAAAAAATGCCTTTAACTCAAATGGCTCACCTTTAGATTCTTTGAGTTTAGCATAGTCCTGCATAGCATCTTTCAGTAGATATTTACCAGTAATATAACTACTTCCATAACCTGGTTGTCTCAGATATAGATGTTGTTCAAATAGAAGTAGTTCTTTTTCTGTTTTCATCCAGCCTCGTGGAGTATATTCTGAGTGAATGCTACCAGCTTCCTCCATGGTCATATCATTGGCATGAGCATATAATGAGCCCAGTCCACGTGCTGCTCTTTGTGCTATCATGATGTACACAATTTCTCTTGATCTGGGGCTGTCATCATAAAGTCCAGCTTCCATAAACATTTCTTCTACAGCTGTGGCAGTACCTTCATTACGAGAATCAAAAATATTGTACAATAATGGCCCTTTTCTTATCTCACTTTTATGCGGCTCATTATCCATTATGGCCAGTTCGAACCAATGATAGAAATGTGAATAAAGCGGTCTCTGATCAAGATGGGCGGTTATCCAAAAGAAATTCCGAGTCTCTTTCGGCACATAGCTACCTAAATGTTCTCTAAGTGCTGGCTCAAAATATTCTTTTACTGTAACAATATCCTGCTCCTCAAGGAATTTCATTAGGCTTGTAGCGGCTATATCAGCACGAAAGGCATATTCCTCTTCAGAACTGACATCGTCTATTTCTGGTAGATTTCTATTCCTATGTTCTTCTAATTTTAAAGAAGTCCAAGCTCCAGCCAATTCATTTTTCAATATCATCACTTCGTCTTCCCAAGTTAATGGTACCAAATGAACATTTTGGAGATACCATGTGTAGTTGTCTTTTCCTATTCCTGAAGCACCAGTTTTAGAACTAGATTCTTGGGTTAACCAAGCTGCAAGATCATCAGTAGATTTGATGGCACCATTTATCGCAGCGACTAAATCAGGTTCATCCTGTATGCCTTCATAAGTCAGAATGTTTTTTAAATCTGAGCTTTGATTTTTGATGTCTCTAATACCCGCTATCCAAAGCTCTTTGGCATTTCCAGTAAGGTTAGTTTTAGCTTGTTCATTCAATGGGGCAATTACATTGATCTCTTTTATGAATTTATCTTTTTGTTCTTTACTTAATGGAAAATCGTATGTCCAAACTTCAGTAGTCATGTGATGTGTAGGGCCTTCATGAGCAGGAACATCACTTCTTTCCATCCAAACAGTCTTATAATAAGCAGGATCACGCTCCCATGGTTTTAAAATATTATGATTAAAATCATAGCCATTCATCTCAGCCCAGACAATGTACCAATCTACTTGCTCCTCAACAGTCCAGTTAGATTTGTCTATAGCATTTAGTTTAACTTGCAAGTCTTTAAAAGCCTCCCACCTTGAAAGAAAAGTCCCTTTGGTATAATCAGGAGCACCGTCTTTTAAAGGAGGCTTTTCAAACGCCCGCCATTCTTTAAATAGTTCGACAAGATCGTTGTAGTTAGTGGAAGAACTAACTGATACAACTTCTTGATCAGATGATTGCTTGCAGCCAGTTATTGATAAAGTAAAAACTGTAATAAGAAGAATGGAGTACTTGAGCATGTTAATCATATTTTAGTTCAAAAAGCGAATTGTTCAATTTGGTTAATTATTCTCATAACTCAACAACCGCTCATACATTTTTGGACTGACAAATTTGAATACTATATCTTAACTTTCTAATCTTAATCAAAACTGTTATGTATAAAAAGTTTGCACTCACATCAATTCTACTCCTATCTATCACTTTTGGATTTGGTCAAAATCTGGATCACGCATTAATCAAAAACTTAAAGATTCGTAATGTTGGCCCAGCCAACATGAGTGGGCGTATAACAGCTATTGATGTGCATACTGCCAATACTAAGCTAATATATTTAGGAGCTGCCTCAGGTGGTGTTTGGAAATCGGAAAATGGAGGCACAGCCTGGAAGCCAGTATTTGATGATCAACCGACACAGAATATCGGAGCTGTTGCTATTCAACAAAATAATCCTGACGTAATATGGGTAGGTACAGGAGAAGGAAATCCTCGTAATTCTATGAATTTGGGGATGGGAATTTTTAAAAGTCTTGATGGCGGTAGAACATGGCAGCATTTGGGCTTAGAGAAAACCAAAACCATCCATAGAATTATTGTTGACCCAGTGAACCCTGATGTGGTTTATGTTGGTGCTTTAGGTGATCCTTTTACTCCAAATGAAGATCGAGGACTCTATAAAACTACAGATGGAGGACAATCCTGGAACAAGATATTGTATACCAATAATCAATCAGGGATTGCAGACTTGGTCATGGATCCTAAAAATTCAAATAAGATTTTTGCTGCTATGTATGAGCACAGACGCACGCCTTATTACTTTACTTCAGGCGGCTCTGGCTCAGGGTTATTTGTTACAAACGATGCTGGTAAAACTTGGAAGAGGTTAAGCAACGAGGATGGGTTACCTGAAGGGGAACTCGGAAGAATTGGTTTGGCCATTGCACCTAGTGATGCAAATCGGGTGTATGCTAAAGTTGAAGCAAAAAAGAATGCTTTATACCGAAGTGATGACGGTGGGGTATCTTGGAGCTTAATCAATGATAATCCGAAGTTTACGAATAACAGGCCATTTTACTTTCAAGAATTGGCAGTTGATTCTAAAAATCCTGACAGACTTTATAATATTTATCAGCCTTTAAGTGTGAGTTACGATGGAGGTAAGACCTTTGATCCTACTCCTATGATTCCCGCTGATGAAACCAAAGGAGTACATGCTGACTTCCATGCTTTTTGGATGAATCCGGATGATCCTGAGAATTTCATTATTGGTGGTGATGGAGGAATTGGTATTACTAATGATCATGGTAAAAGTTGGTACTTCCCAGAAACTATTCCAGTTGCTCAGTTTTATCATATTAATGTTGATAATGACTTGCCTTACAATGTTTATGGTGGCATGCAGGATAACGGCAACTGGTCTGGCCCTGGCTATACTTGGAAGCGTGGAGGAATTAGAACTTTATATTGGCAGTATCTTGTTGGCGGTGATGGATTTTATATTTCTCCTGACAAGGACAATAGTCGTTTTGGTTATGGTACTTCTCAGAATGGAGACCTATATCGATATGACAAACTCACTGGATATTACAGTAGCATAAAACCTCGTTCAACTAATGTTGATACTGGCTTGCGGTTCAATTGGAATGCAGCATTTGAGAAAGATCCCTTTGATGAAAATGGTGTTTATTATGGTTCGCAGTTTGTCCATAAGTCAACGGATAAAGGAGCAACTTGGGAAGTAATTTCTCCTGATTTATCCACTAATAATTCGGAACATCAAAAAGGAGATTATGGTGGCTTGACCTTAGATATCTCTGGTGCTGAAAATTACAATAGTATCTTGACCATTGCCGCTAGCCCAATTGATAAAGGGGTAATATGGGCAGGTACTGATGATGGACAAGTACAGCTGACAAGAAATGGCGGTAAGACTTGGAAGAACCTTACAAAGCAGGTAAAAGGCTTACCAAATGAAGCATGGATAACACAGATTAAAGCATCTAGGTATGCTGCAGGCACAGCTTGGATGGTAGTTAATAATTATAGAAAAGGAGATTATAAACCTTATTTATTCAAGACGGATGATTATGGAAAGTCTTGGAAAAGAGTGGCCGATGAAACTAATGTGAAAGGTTATGCGCTTTCGGTAATGCAAGATGTAAAAGAACCAAAGCTCGTTTTTCTAGGAACTGAAAATGGACTTTGGGTAAGTATAGATGAAGGCTCAACTTGGTCTCAGATGAAAAATGGGTTTCCTTCAGTATCCACTATGGATATGACCATACAAGAGAGGGAATCCGCTTTGATCATAGGAACATTCGGAAGAGCGATTTGGGTGTTAGATGACGTATTGTCTTTAAGGGAAATTGCCACTAATAACTTAAAACCTGAATTGACAGCTTTACCCATGAATGATGCAGTACAGGTAAAAGGATTATTTATAGCACCTCCAGGAAATATCTGGACCGGTTTTCATACGACCTTTGAAGGTGAAAATAAGGTCTTTCAAAAGACTGAAATTCCTTACTATATCAACTCAATGACTGACACCTCAGCATTTGTTACTGCTAAAATTTACAATGAGGAAGGCGCATTGATTAACACCGTTAAAGCTAAACCAACTGAAAAAGGGTTAAATTATTTGCTATGGAAATTGGACGAGCAATCTTCTAATCTACCAGATGCTTGGATTCATGAAGAGTCGAGAGGTATTCCTGTATTACTGGGTGACTATAAAATTGTTTTAAACTATATAGGAGCTGAAGATGCAACCACTGTTAAGGTAATTGCTGACCCACGATTTAATCTTGATACTGAAGTTGATGAAAAATTGTACGCCTATCAAAAAGCAATTGATTTGGAAGTTGATAAATTGTCAAAGGCGTTATTACAGATTGACGATCGAATGAAATCTTTAGATAAACTCACTAAACAATTAAAAGAGGCTGATCAACCTAATAGTGATTCACTTACCAATGTCTTAAATGGCATGAAAGAAAAATTAGAAATATTAAGAGCCAAAGGACAAACACCCAGACCGAAGCGACAAGTTGGAGCATGGCAGTCAAATGAAACAACAGCTCACTCGAAGGTAAATGAAGCTTTGATGGTAGCCATGTCACGGGTTAGAGTTCCTTCAGCGCAGGAACTCAGGCTAATTGAAACTTCAAAGAAGATGGTTGATGAATTTACTACTCAGATTAATGAGTTTATGAGTAAAGAATGGGAGCCTTTTGTAAACAATTTTAATGGGTATGAAATAGGTTTTGGAAAACTAAAGTAGTTTGAACAACTATAACGATCGTGTTTTTAACACCCCTATAATCC
>CAYGNU010000095.1:0-11103 GCA_964351175.1 uncultured Roseivirgaceae bacterium
GTAATGACGATGATGAACCCTCCGGCCTGCCTTTAGAAGGAACACTTTGGACTGAAACCAGCTACTCAGCTACAGGGTGTGATGATCCTGACGATAATGAGACTGGAACTTCTTCATGTACAAGCACAGAGTGCTACACTATTAGACTATCTGCCGGAACTATTACTTTTGAAGACACTGAAGGGGGAACAAAAGACACTTCAACAGGAACTTATACCATCTCTGGAAATACGATAAATGTTAACTTCGGGGGAATAAATTTACCGGTAACTTATACTATCTCTGGATCTACCCTTACAATTAAATTAGATTCCCCATTTGGTGGTTGTCAAGAAACCACCACATATTCTGGAGCTTGATTAAATAAAGTAAAGAGGGCTTGAAAATCAAGCCCTCTTTACTTTATAAATTTTCCTTCACCCAGTTGGTCATCATGGTAAACAAATGCATTCTTGCTTTATCCTTAGAAATACCATGCGCCCTGTCAGGGTAGTAGAATGAATCAAACTGCTTGCCTTCATGGATCAGTACATTTTGTAGTGTAACAGCATTTTGGAAATGAACATTGTCATCGCCTGTACCATGCACTAGTAAAAAATTTCCATTCAACTTAGCGGCATGTGTTGTTGGCGAATTGCTATCATAACCATCAGCATTGTTTTGTGGTGTATCCATATAACGCTCAGTATAAATGGTATCATAAAATCTCCAATTGGTTACAGGAGCCACGGCAATAGCTGCTTTAAATAATCCTTCACCTTGGAACATCGCTAATGATGACATATAACCACCATAACTCCATCCCCAGATGCCAATTCTCTCCTGGTCAATGTAGGGTATATTACCTAAGTATTTTGCCCCTGCCTGATGATCGATGGACTCATACTTGCCTAATTGTTTGTATGTGAGTTTCTTGAATTTTGCTCCTCTTCCTCCCGTACCTCGTGGATCTATAACCACCACAATATATCCTTCTTGGGTAAGCATCTGATGCCAGTAAAAGTTTGTGCCTCCACCCCAGTTATTCCATACCTGCTGGGAGCCCGGACCACTATATTGGAACACCAGTGCTGGATATTCCTTATTTTCATCAAAGTTGGCAGGCTTAAGCATAAAACCGTTCAAACTTGTGCCATCAACCGTATTGAAAGTAAAGAACTCCTTTTTTTGAATATTAAACTCTTTAATTGTCGCCTCTAGCTTTTGGTTGTCCTCTAAAGTCTTGACAAGTGTATTCTTATTAGTGCTGTAAAGATTAATATGTAAAGGATGATCATTACTGCTGTGACTGTCGATATAATAATTGAAATCGCTGCTCATATTGATGCTATGAACACCTGGTTCAGCTCTAAGTGCTTTCTTATTCTTTCCATTGATATCTACAGAATAGAAAAGTCTATCCATAGGAGAGAATTCTGTTGAGGTGAAATACAACTTGGCGGTTCTTGAAGACTCATCTACCCCTAAGAAGTTGTCTACTTCCCAGTTTCCTGTAGTAATTTGGTTTTTCAACTTTCCATCTATCGCATACCAATAAAGATGCTTGAAACCACTTTTCTCACTCGCGAAAATAAAAGACTTACCATCTTTCAAATAAGTAAGGTCATCTACAAAATCGATATCAATATAAGTGTCTGACGTCTCTGATAAGATAGTTTTTACCTGTGCCGTTTTAGTATTTACATGTAGTAGGTCAAGCTTATTTTGAAGTCTATTGAGTCTAATTAATGACAACTCATCTGGATTTGGCGTTTGACTAATACGGGCGATGTAATACTCCCCTTCACCTACTTTCACTTCTTTCTTAGCTTCTGTAGAAAGCGTATAGATGGTAGCCTTTACTTTTGAATTATCTTCACCAGCTTTAGGGTATTTAAATCTATAGTCTGTAGGGTAGAGTTGGCCATTGTTCCATACCTGCATATTGTATTCTCTTACGCCACTTTCATCAAAAGTGAGGTAAAAAAGGTTGTTGTTGCCTGACCATTCAAAAGCTCTGGTTGATGATAATTCTTCTTCATATACCCAGTCAGTACTGCCATTAATAATATGGTTAAATTTTCCATCATCAGTGACCTGCACTTCTTTACCATCGGAAAGGTTGACATAGAAAAGGTTATTACTTCTTACAAAAGCCACTTTTGTTCCATCTGGTGATAGCGTGGCGTAAGACTGCTTTCCGTAATCAGAAAGTTTCGTCAACGCCTTGCTGGCAAAATCATAGATGTAAAATTCTGCAGTATATGATCTCCTGTAAATACTTTCTCGATCAGTTAAAAGCATCACTTTACTTTCATCGGCATTAAAGTAATATCTGGAGAATTCAATTTTTGGATTAAGGGCATCACCGTCTAAAATAGTCTCAACTATCTCTCCGGTAGTTATGTCATATTTCACAATATCATTACCCTCCTGTGCGCTATAATACTGACCTGCATTCATCCAGTTGATACCTCTAACCGAAGCCTCAGTAAATGTTCTGTTTTGATAAATGTCGGCCACTGTAATTTTCTTTTGAGCATGTAAGACCATACTCGCGCCTACTAGAATTATAATTAGAATATTTCTCATTGATCTATTATTAGTATTAAGTATTAAAAATTCAATTAGTTTTTAGCGCCTGATTCAGGTCTGCTATGAGATCATCAACATCTTCTATGCCCACAGACAATCTCAAAAGATTATCCTTTATGCCAACTTCAGCACGTTGCTCCGCAGTCAATTTTGAATGCGATGTTTTTAAAGGTGATGAAACGGTAGTTTCTACACTTCCCAAACTGATAGCTACTTTTATAAGTTTCAGCTTTTTTACAAAAACATCCTGATCTCCTTTCACTTCAAATGACAGCATACCCCCAAATCCGGTCATTTGTGATTTGGCAATATCGTGAGAAGGGTGATTTGGTAATCCTGGATAATAAACTGCTGGAACATCAGCCTGCTGCTCTAAAAATTCTGCTATCCTTTGAGCATTTTCATTTTGCTGCTTCACGCGAAGCGCCAAAGTCTTCATACTTCTTTCTAATAAATAAGAAGTCTGCGGATCAAGGCTTCCACCATAATTGACAGCGGCTTTGTATATTTTTTCACCCAAAGACTTAGAAGTAACCACTGCTCCACAGGTAATATCACTATGGCCACCCAAGTATTTGGTACCACTATGAGTGACCACATCTATACCAAAATGAATAGGCTTTTGGTTGATAGGTGAAGCGAAAGTATTATCTATAATGGAGATGATATTATTCGCTCTACATAGCTCAGCAATGCTTTTTAGGCCAACTATATTCAATAGTGGATTAGAAGGAGTTTCTATGTAAATGATCTTGGTTTCATTCTTAATATGTTTTGCGAAATCGTCAGCAGCCAAACCAGTAGTGAACGAAAAATCAATGCCAAATTTTGATAACTCACTGGTGATGGCATGATGGGTTCCACCATAAATATCTCCTTGAAAAATGGCATGATCCCCTGATTTTAAAAGTGCTAATAAAACTGTGGTTATAGCAGACAAACCTGAGCTAAAGATTAGCCCATATTCACCATCTTCCAGCACTCTGATTTTTTCACCTACCACATTTTGGTTGGGAGTATTGAAATACCTTGGATACTTCAATGGTCCTTCAACCAAATAATCATAAGCTGTAGAAGTGTGAATAGGAGTAACTACCCCGCCCGTTCTTTCATCAGATATACCACCGCTGTGTACGCACTGGGTGGCTTCTTTCACTTTGTTTACTTCCATTTTATTACTTCTCCATTTTTCTTTATATCCACTTTGTCAGGAATTGCTGCTAATATTTCCTTGTGCAATGCTTCTACTAATATCCTTTTTAAATAACTACGATGCATCACAAGGCTAACTTCTCTTATCGGCTTTGGATCTACAAATTGTTTCAGTTTTTTTCGATGCTTTTCTTCAATATCCAAGGTAGCCAACTGAGGCAATAAGGTTAGCCCTCCATGAGTATTTACAATTCTTTTGAGTGCTTCTAATGAGCCGCTTTCGTATTTAAAATGCGAGTCATGCTCTTTATATAACTGGCACAAATTAATAACCTGATCTCTGAAACAATGCCCTTCATTAAGTAATAATATACTGTCCCCTTGCAAGTCACTGGCTTCGACTTTATCTTTTGCAAACACTTCGCTTTTTTCTGAAATATAGGCATAAAACTCCTCATAAAATAAGGGCTTAGCCACAAGACCTGGATCATCATATGGCGTTACTATTATGCCTAAATCTATGACCTCATTTTTCAATCTTTTAACTATCTCCTCAGTGATAAGCTCATAGATTTTAACCTTCACATTGGGATAATGCTCAATAAAATTATGGATAAACAATGGCAGTAGATATGGTGATAATGTAGGAATGATACCTATCGACAATTCACCTGTAATCTCCCCTTTTTCCTCTGCGACTATTTCATTTAATCTCTTTGCTTCATTCACCACCTTTCTTGCCTGAGCAATTACACGTTTACCCATATCGGTAGGCACTACAGGCTGTTTGCTCCTATCGAATATCAGCACACCAAGTTGGTCCTCCAATTTCTGAATTTGCATACTCAATGTAGGCTGAGTAACAAAACAGGCATCTGCAGCCCGCCCAAAATGGCGGAAATTATCAACGGCAATAATGTATTCAAATTGAATGATGGTCATGCTGCTAATTTACCATCTATTGGATGAATTCTTCTTCCGTTCATACAAAAAACACAGTACCCTCACCTTAAGAAAATGGGGGACATACCTTGAAATTCTTGTTTTTATATATCACTTAGCAATGGATGATTGGAGATAAAATCTAAATTTAAATCATATTTTAAAATTTAAATTATAACTATTATGGCTTTTAACGGAAAAGAAGGCAGCCCAATAACTTTGGATGTTGCCAAAAATTGGACGAAGAATTATAGAGACGCTAATAAGGGTAAAACCAAAGCAATTTTTTATGGCAAAGAAAAGATACAGGCATTATTAGATGAGCCAGGTGCAATGGGCATTAGAATATACTTTGCAATTGATGATAGTGGAGATAATAATCTCGTTCTAGTTTCGGCCTCGGCAGACCAAAACAACATATTACCTAAAGGTGAAGTTGAAGGTGGAGGAGGTATGATTTTGGATAATGGAAAACCATGTCCTCCAGATTGTCCTCCCAAAAATGATCTTTGAGTTTAGATAACAATAGAAAATACGGTAATATAGTCCAATCAATATGGACTATATTGTTGATTTCATTTTTTACACATCATTGACCACGGCTACTATTGGAGCCATCTATGGTTTTAGGCTTTTAAAGAATAAGGCTATGAACTTGTTAGTACTACTGCTGTGGGTTTCTTCAATAGCAGATGTAATCGGTGCCATTAGTTCTCATTATTACATCCACTACCAAATAGATTTAGGAATTAGAGGGGTTGGTGCCACCTATCGAATTTTTGAATTTTTACTCCTTATATTCTTTTTTCAATGTTTTAAATTTAACAAAATAGTAAAGAGTCTATTCACAACTACTGCAATTGTATTCGTAATCTACTTCATAAGTATTCAACCTGCTTTTTTTAAAATTTTCGTTGATACTACGTTAATAGAGACGATATGTACTCTTATAGTTATAACATTTAGTTTGTTATTTTTTAAAAGAGTTATAACAAAAATGGAAATACCTAACATCACCTATTGGCCTCCTCTATACTTTATGAGTGCATTTTTTATATATTTTAGTGGTGTTTTTGTTTCCTTTATTGTGATTATTCCAATCAAACGCATCGATGTAGACATGGGTAACTATTTATGGGTCTTACATAACAGCTTTCTGATAGTTAGAAACATTCTCTTAATCCTCGGTTTTTATTATACCTATAAAACAAACTATAAATGGAGACCAATCTCGATACCCTAATCATCATAGGCATAGCAGGCACCTCCATTTTCCTGCTTATCTCAGCATTTGTGGTGTTTTTTGTGGTATTCTACCAAAAAAGAATGCTCCAGAAAAAAATGGAGCTGCAAGATAAAGACGCTGAATACCAAAGGAACATGCTTCAGTCCACCATAGACTCACAAGAAAAAGAGCGCAAGAGAATTGCGGCCGAGCTGCACGATGGTGTGGGTGCTATGCTTTCTGCGGCTAAGTTGAATTTGGGCATGCTCCTCTCAGGAGCTATACCCAAAGAAGAAAATACTGAAGCTATAGATGAGACAAAGGCCATGATTGATGAAACCATTGAAACAGTAAGACGCATCTCCAAAGACCTACTCCCTTCCTCGTTAGAGCAATTTGGTATTTCACAAGCAGTAGAAGAACTCTGTGAAAAACTGTCCAACACGTCAACAAAAATTACTTTTGAACAAAACAACTCCAAGTTTGAACTAGATGTTGATCAAGAGCTTTTACTATATAGAATTACTCAGGAACTGATCAACAATGCATTAAAACACGCGCAGGCCAGCGAGATTAAGGTTAGATTAAATGCAGCGGAATATATAACGCTATCTGTTATAGACAATGGTATAGGCTTTGACAAAAAGCTAATAGAAGGTGACATTAAGAAAGGTGTGGGTTTATATAATATCGAAAACCGGGTAAGTTTGTTAAATGGCGAGTTGCTTTTTGATAGTGAAAAAGGGAAAGGAACCTCTATAACCATTAAATTAGTACCATAGCATGGGTAAGTGGACCGTTTATATAGCAGATGATCAGACGCTTTTCCGCAAAGGAATGAGCAGACTGGTAAAATCATTCAGTTCTGTGAAGGAAGTTAAAGAAGCGGCAAACGGTAAAGAACTTTTGGCGCTAGTTAAAGAAGCTCAGCCAGATGTTATTCTCATGGATCTTGAAATGCCAGTAATGGATGGAATAGAGGCCACAGAAAAAATCATTGCTAAATATCCTGATATAAAGGTCATCGTGCTCTCCATGCACGATACACAGCAGCACATTTTTTACCTTATGGAAATTGGTGCGCATGCTTTCCTATTAAAAAATGCAGAACCTGAAGAAGTAAAAAAGGCCATTGAATCAGTAATAAAACATGACTTCTATCAAAATAAGATAGTAATAGACGCCCTGCGCAAGGGTGCCATTGACCAAAGAAGACAAAAGCAAGAGCGACCAATGTTCCGTGAAACTGCCCCACTGTCAGACAGAGAAAAAGAAGTATTGCAGCTTATTTGTCGAGAACTTACAATGAAAGAGATTGGTGATAAGTTAGCGTTAAGTGAAAAAACCATCCAAAATCACAGGGCTAGAATTCTTGATAAACTCAATGTTAGAAATACCGTGGGTCTTGTCAAATACGCCTACGAATCTGGCCTCATTTAATAATCTTACTTATAGTCATAATCACTCAATTTATTAGGTGTTTTTACCTAGTGTTCTAACAACCTGCATAAATAGAACCTGTTATTAACCAGTCACTTAGCGTGAAAACTAATAAAAGTGGAGCGAATGACTTTTGTCAACTGTCCTTAGCATGATTTAATCCTATATAAATTGTTTGTTCATTCTAAATTTTTAAGAAATGAGCGGACAGAAAGTACTTGTTATACACAGTAGCGAAACAGTGAAAAAGAGTATTCATCAGACATTAGCACATTTCAACTTTAGTTTTATTTTCTCATCAGATGGACTTGATGGACTAGCAGCAGCAAAATATGAATGCCCCGATTTAATAATTACTGATGTAAATCTTCAGATTCTTGACGGTTTGGCTATATCAAGAATGCTCAGAAATGATTGCTGTACAAATGACAGAGCTATTATTATCTTGAATGATAAACTGGACTACAACCTTCTCCGTGAGGCCAAAAAACTGAATGTTAATGCTGTCCTTACTAAACCATACCTCGATAATACTTTGATCTATGCTGTGAAAAGAGCGCTTCAAACGCCTCTGGAAAAAGCTTTGTATCCAGTACCTAGATATGAAGAACTATTGACAAGTAGGCAGCCAATACACCGCTTGGCTAATTAATTTATTTTCCACCTAATGGACTCAATATAAAAGTGAGTACATAACGCTAGCATTAACTCACAAAATGACCTCCACATGAACAAATCGTTAACCTTCCTTAACAAACAAACATAAAAGTTTCAATCTCGTTAAATTCGAAATACAACCACTAATTGTAACGAAATGGAAAATTTGACTAAAAAACAGGCCATTGTCCAGTCGCTTGAGTCAATGAACTCAAATGAACAGGAACAGCTTATCGGTTTTATTAAAGACATGCTCTATGAACCAGAGCGAGATGCTGACTACAGTACGTTTAAGGAAAAAGCACTGAAGGAAATTCAACAGGCATTGACCCAAGCACAAGCAATCTGACGATTGCTTTTTTCGTCTAAAATCACGTAATTTTACTTAGTAGAAATACTAGTATTTAACAATAGTTAGCAAGAAGGGAAGTGAGTAATTTAATTTTTAATTAAACCACTACTACCATGAACACCTCGTCAAAAAAAGAAGGCATCATCGAATCTTTAAAAAAGATGGATGATTCAAAGGTTGAACGTGTTATGCGTTTTGTAAACAACCTGTTTTGGGATAGCGTAAAAAATCCCACGCGCAGGAAAATCAAAATGAAAGCCATGAAGCAAATACAACGGGCCTTGCAAAACAATACATTGCAAGCACCATTCTAAAACGGTTTAGTTGTATTGAACATAGTGCTCCCATTTGGAGATTACATTTGTAAAATCCTCAGGAAGCTCAGAGTCAAACTGCATAAACTCCTTTGTTACTGGATGCACAAATCCCAGTGACTTGGCGTGCAATGCTTGTCTCGGAATTGTTTTAAAGCAATTATCAACAAACTGCTTATACTTTGAGAACTGTGTGCCTTTCAACAGTTTGTCTCCACCATAAGTGGAGTCATTAAATAAGGTATGGCCGAGATGTTTCATGTGTGCCCGTATCTGATGTGTTCTTCCAGTCTCCAGATTGCACTTTACTAGAGAAACATACCTGTAGTCTTTTAATACCTCGTAATGGGTTATGGCATTTCTGCCGATAGTTTCATCTTCATAAGCCACAGTTATCCTCCTATCCTTCAAGCTTCTTCCTAAATTGATATCGATAGTACCTTTTTCTGGCTCAGGTATTCCCCAAACAAGGGCATAGTACGTTCTTTCAATACTGTGATCATAGAACTGCTTAGCCAGACCACTCATTGCAGCTTCTGACTTAGCAATAACCAAAAGGCCAGAAGTATCTTTGTCAATACGGTGTACCAAACCAGGTCTTCCTTCATTACCTTCCATTTCCGGCAAATTCTGAAAGTGATACGTGAGCGCATTGACCAATGTACCATTCCAGTTCTGATAAGCGGGATGCACTACCATGCCAGCCTCTTTATTGACAACTAACAAGTCCTTATCCTCATAGACAATATTCAAAGGTATATCCTCTGGCACCACATCAGTATCTCGAGGTGGTTCGGGCATGGATACTGTAATGACATCGCCTGGTTTCACTTTATAGTTTGACTTTACTGCTGACCCATTAACATCAACGAATCCATCAGCAATGCCATTTTGGATTTTATTCCTGGTAGCATTAGAAATCCTATCCATTAAAAATTTATCAATCCTTAAGGGTGCTTGTCCTGGATCAGCTATTATTTTATGATGCTCGAACAGATCATCATCTGGTTCCTGCATGGGCTCATTTGTCATAACTGCAAAATTACCACTAATTATGATATGGAGCATTTAGCAATTGTGAATATCATTCAAAATCGATTTCATAGACTTTGCAAACGTTTGCAGTAATATTTTACACCTCCTCCTTTCCATCGGTTTATTTTGTTCATATTTTTATAAGCACTCATTATTAAAAAAATATGCTCTCAGGACAAATTCGCGTAATCATTGAAAATGTAAAGCCAGAAATTGATTCTGGTAAGTTCTTTATAAAAAGAATTGTTGGCCAGACCGTTGAGGTTTCAGCAGATATATTTACAGACGGACATGATGTTATTAATGCCAGACTTCTATTCAAACATGAAAAGGATAAAGAATGGAGCGCTGTAGAAATGACAGACACTGTCAATGACTCGTGGAGCGGCAAATTCTCGGTAGACAAACAAGGCTATTATACTTATACTATTGAAGCATGGGTGGACTACGCCCTTAACTGGCAGCATAACATAGAGCGAAAAATTGATGATGATCAGCATGTAGATGTCGAACTATTAGATGGAGTTCAGTATCTAAAAGCCATAAAAGGAAAGGCTACCGAAACAGAAAAAAAATATCTTGATGAATTGGTAAAGCTTTTTGCTTCCAAAAAAGATTACAACAAAGCGATAAAAGAGGCTCACAGCAAAAAACTCGAAACTATTTTTCACAAATACCCCTCAGACAAATTCACTTTACGCTATGAAAGAGAACTCGAAGTTTATGTAGACCGAAAAAAAGCACTCTTTAGCACTTGGTATGAATTTTTTCCAAGATCATCATCGGCTGTTGAAGGCCAGCATGGTACTTTTAAAGAATGCGAGGCTATTTTGCCGGAAGTGGTGGCCATGGGTTTTGATACTTTATACTTCCCTCCGATTCATCCGATAGGTGATGAATTCAGAAAAGGAAAAAATAATTCAACTAAAGCACTACCAGGCGAACCAGGAAGCCCATGCGCGATTGGTGGTAAAGCTGGTGGTCATACAGAAATTTTACCTGAGCTAGGCACACTCAATGATTTAAAAAGCCTTATTAAGGCAGCTGATAAACATGGCATTGAACTGGCCATGGACTTTGCCCTCCAATGTGCTCCTGATCATCCATATGTGAAGAAACATCCTGAATGGTTCAAGTGGCGCCCTGATGGCTCAGTTCAATATGCTGAAAACCCACCGAAAAAATATCAGGACATACTCCCGATACACTTTGAATGTGAGGATTGGCAAAACCTTTGGGATGAACTTGTAGATGTTGCTCTCTACTGGGCAAAGCAAGGCATAAGAATATTTAGAGTTGACAATCCACATACCAAGCCTTTTAGGTTTTGGGAATATCTAATTGCAAAAGTAAAGGCGCAGTATCCCGACTTTCTATTTCTGGCAGAAGCATTTACCAGACGTAAGATTATG
>CAYGNU010000096.1:0-11085 GCA_964351175.1 uncultured Roseivirgaceae bacterium
AGGTTATTACTTAGATCAAGAAGTTCCAATGACAGTAAATCTCCCAATTGCGGGGGGACGGTACCAGTCAATTGATTTCTTTCTAAAATTAGCCATACTAAAGACCCGAGGTTTCCTAAATTTGACGGGATTGAACCACTGAATTGATTATTTTGGAGTTGTAAATGAGTTAATGAGGCTATATTTCCCAGCTCAGATGGAATTGAGCCTGTTAATTGGTTGTAATGTAGATAAAACTTTTGTAGGCTGGCCATCGTACCAAGTTCACTTGGAATTACACCAGATAGATTATTATTAAACAGATACAACTCTATCAGATTAGTTAAAGCTCCAAAAGTGACAGGTATTTCACCGCTTAGTTCATTGTTTTCAAGAATTAGATATTTTAAAGACTGCAGATTTCCTAAACTGGTAGGAATAGAACTGGTCAGGTTATTATTACTAAGCCGAATATCAATTAGACTAATAATCTCTCCCAAACTTGAAGGAATTGTTCCTGATAATTCATTGTCATGAAGATATACTATCTGCAGATTGGCTAAATTACTAATACTAACAGGTATGGTACCTACCAATTGATTTGAGTATAAATGTAAAGAAGTCACATCTCCATTTGTGACAGTTATTCCATCCCAATCAACCACCTGATCGATTGATGTAATGGCATCCCATTCTGCTGTTGTAGAAGGCCAACCCGTATTGTTGGTCCAATTAGCTCCGTTTGTGTTTTCGTAGAGATCTTTTAGGGCTTGAATCTCCATTGCATCGGAAACTAGTCCATTTTCGCCTGTAAGTCCAACTGAAATCACCCCCACATTAATTTCTCCACCAGAGTGGGATAGTGCAACGTCTACTCTCAATTCAGTACTTGAAGGAATGGATGAAGTATAAAATGTTATACCGTTCTTTTTATATTCTATAACAGTGCCTACTCGTTCCACACGTAATATATCGCCATCTGTTACACTGCCGAATTCACCTTTCCAGCTTCCTCCTTCCGAAATTGCAAGAATATTCTCACTATATATTCTAATTGCATAATCGATATTGGAAGTGGCATCAAGGTTTATCTCCGTCAAACCAAAATACCTTTCATGCCCAGATCCATATGCCGTCATCTCTGCAAAACCATCAGTATTGGCAGGCAGCACTTCTTGAGAAGCCGCTCCTCCATTATTAGTACCCCAGCCAGCGGTTTTTAGTAATGTATTATCAGGCTGGACCTCCACACCTATTAGATCTATCCATGTAATAGGTATTGCTGATGGCTGACTAACCGCAGGTGTATTTATTGTAATTTCATTACTGTAATCTGATTCTCCGGATGCATTATACGCCAGTACTCGATAAGTATAATTTGTTGAAGGAACAATCTGATTGTCAGTATAGCCTGTTGAATCAAAGTCAGCGCTATCAATCACTACATATGTCCCAGCTTCTACTTTTCTTTCAATTTTAAATCCAGCTTCATTATCAGCCATGTCTTCCCAAATCAATGTATTACCTGATACATCAGAACTCCCTGATAAATTTGTTGGTGCATTGGGTATGTTTAAGGACCCAAATGAAATCATACCACTTTTAATTTCTCCATTGGAGTGGTAAAGCGCTGCATCTACTATTAAGGTAGTAGTTGAGGTCTTGGATGAGGTATAAAATGTTATTCCATTCCTTTTATACTCAATTGTTGTGCCTATTCTTTCCACTCTGAAAACGTCTCCTTCCTCTATAGCAGTTCCACCTGTAAACTTCCAACTTCCTGATTCAGTAACTATATATTCTTCGTTGCTAGTAATTCTGATAGCATAATCAATAGAATTCGATGCGTTCAGATTAGTACTACTTAAACCAAAGTACCGGTCTTTTCCCATTACATTGGCAGTAAACTCTGCCCAACCATCTGTTTCTGCAGGCAATACTTCTTGAGAAGCTGCTCCGCCATTATTTGTGCCCCAGCCAGCAGTTTTTAATAATGTATTATCAGCCTGTACCTCCACACCCACAAGGTCTATCCAGGTAATAGGAGCTATTGATGGCTGATTTACAATAGGTGCAGGTACGAATCCAGATGAAATTGCCCCTCCATTAATTTCTCCATCCTTATGTGAAAGTGCAACGTCTACCCTTAACTCAGTGGTTGAAGGTGTGGATGAAGTATAAAATGTGTCCCCATTCCCTTTATATTCAATGGTAGTTCCTGTCCTTTCAATGCGCAATATATCGCCATCTGTAATACTGCCAAATTCACCCTTCCAACTTCCTCCTTCTGAAATAACAATTGCATTATTACCATTTATTTTAATGGCATAATCAATAACACCAGTCGCATCAAGGTTTGTCTCTGTCAAGCCAAAAAACCTTTCATAACCAGTTGCATAGGCTACCATCTCTGCATACCCATCGGTATTAGGGGCCAACACTTCCTGAGAAGCTGCTCCTCCATTATCAAGACCCCAACCAGCAGTTTTTAATAATGAATTATCAAGCTGCACCTCCACACCCACTAGATCTGTCCAAGTAATGTCTGATGTGGAAGGTGACACAATACCTGTTTCTATGAGCTCGATAACATTGATGTACCCAAAGCTCGATCCTGCATCTAAACCAAAATCTAGAATTATTTCTCCATTTGCATCAGCTGTTAAGTCTTCAAAAACTATAAATTCAGTGGCATTATTTTCACCATCTAGTGTTTGAGTAGCACCATTAATCTGGTAGCTCCCGGTGCGGTCTCCAGAAGATGAAGCCCTGGAACCAAATATTTTTACAGAATAATCCATCTGCTGATTTAACCCAGTGAACTTGTAAGTGCCCCCTGGTCCATAGGCAAAATAGCTGTCTGAACAGGCACTTGCCGGATAGCCCAGTGTTGCCCCTGAGTAACCCTGTGTATTATAGCCATTACCATCACCAAAACCATTATCGGCATCATCTACTACCACAAAAGCAATATGACTACTTGTACCATCACTATTAATAATGTCAAAGATTGTTGCTCCATCGTTTTGACCGACAGTCACATTATTCCAATTTCCTGATGTTGGGTTAGCAGGATCACCTAAATCAATAAGATAAAAGAACTGACTTTCAGATGGATCTATTCCCGTTTCAATCGTTATTACCTCACTGGTTAAAGAAGTATCTGTAGCATTATAAGCAGTCACTCTGTATTCATAGGAAGTCCGATAGTTAAGTCCAGTATCATCATAACTGGTTGCATTTGCCGGCAAGTCAATGGCAGTAAAGACTGATTCACCTTCCATTCTTCGTTCTAGTCTGTACCCTGTTTCGTTATCAGCATTGTCTGACCAGGTCAAACCAATAGATGATGGGTCAGAAAGTGTGGCGATTAATGTACTGGGAGCTTCAATCGTAATAACTACTGCTTCAGTAAGCTCCAAAACATTGATGTAAGCAAAATTTGACCCTGTAGCCAAGCCAAAATCAATCTCTATTTCTCCATTGCTATCTGCCATTAGGTTTTCAAAGGTTATAAACTCCGAAGCATTGTTTTGCGCATCCAGTGTTTTGGATACTCCACCGATGAAGTAATTACCTACTCTTCCTCCAGTTGTTGATGCTCTGGAACCAAATATTTTTATTGAATAATCAGCATTACTTTTCAGCCCAGTGAGTTTATAAACACCTCCTGTTTGATAAGCAAAATAACTATCTGAACATGCTGTAGCAGGGTAACCTAATGCAGAACCTGCATACCCCTGGCCATTGGTTCCATTGCCATAGGCATCATTGGCCTCATCGACAACCACAAAGTTAATTTGGCTATATCCACCTGCAGAATTAACCAGTCCGGTTATGCTGGCACCATCACTTTGGATAGCTGTAACATTATTCCAGTTCCCTGCAGTAGGGTTAGCAGGATCACCTAGGTCAATAAGGTAAGTAAATATGGATGCTGGTGCAAAGTTCGGATCACTATCTGTTTGTATCGTAATGGCCTGTGATGATAAGGATGTATCTGATGCATTGTAGGCAGTAACTCTATATTGATAGTTTGTATTGTATGCTAACCCATTATCTTGGTAGGAAGTAGTATTTTCAGGAAGATCTATTAGAGTAAAGACACTTTGCCCCTGAGCTCTACGCTCAATGAAATAGCCAGTTTCGTTATTGGCATTATCTGACCAATTTAAACCTACAGTTGTGGGGTTATTAAGTGCTGCATTAAAATTGTCAGGAGTCTGAATAGCTAAAGTACCTGTTTCAGTAAGCTCCAATACATTTATATATCCAAAATTAGACCCTGGCGCCAATTCAAAATCTAATATAATCTCTCCATTGCCATTTGCCATTAAATTGGTGAAGGTTATGAACTCTGTAGCGTTATTTTCTGAATCAAGTGTTAAAGTTGTTCCATTAATAGTATAGCTGCCTGTTCGGTCTCCTGTTGATGAAGCCCTGGATGCAAAAATTTTAACTGAATATTGCATGTAGCTTTTTAAACCATACAATTTATAAGTACCTCCAGGCCCATAGGCAAAATAGCTATCAGAGCAGGCGGTAGTTGGATAACCTAAAGCTGAACCGTTATAACCACTGGTATTAAAACCTTCACCTCCACCAAAACCATTATCTGCATCATTCACTACAACCAGTTTGATTCGGCTATAATTACCATTATTGGTAATCAAATCGGCAATGACTGCACCATCTTCCTGATTTCCAGTAACATTATTCCAATTACCTGGGGTTGGGTTAGCTGGGTTGCCTAAATCTATAAGGTAACTGCTACTAGTCTGAATCAAAAGGCTCGAAGTCTTCCCTATTTCGGTACCCTTTACGTCACCATGAGATGACTCCATCTCTGTCAAACCAAAATACCTTTCATAGCCTGTTGTATACGCCAACTTCTTGGCATAATTGGCAGTATTTGCTACCAAAACCACTTCAGAGGCAGTCCCGGCATTATTAGTACCCCAACCAGCGGTTTTCAGCAAGGAATTATCAGCTTGAACTTCCACACCGACAAGGTCAATCCAGTTAACTGCCTTTTGACCATAGCCCACTTTCATTCCAATAAGAAGAGCTAGGCAAACGAGTTTTATTTTAGATGTTTTTTTCATTATTATTATCTTCTCAAATGATTTGATTATCCTAACCCGTTCTCTTTTTTGGTCTTCTTCTTTTCTATGTGTTTCTCTAAAACCTTTTCTGCACTTTGATCCTTGATAGATGAATTATTTCCTATTTGGGGAACAAAAGGTTTATACATGTTCATGATTTCGGCAATTTCTATTGTCGAAGGTTGAAATTCAGTAGGCAACCCATGAAACTTATTTGCATCTATATTAGCGCCAATAGCGACCGGTGAGAAAAGATTGGCCTTATTGGTTTCGTAGTAATTAAGCAATAAGGCAAAGGCATCTGGATTCCCAGTGGCATCATCTGGATTATCTGGATTATTGATTTGCTTCAACCAACCATTGATATTATAGACAAAATCGATACCCTGAAGTCTATTACCCAACTCAATGCGTTTCAAAGGACCATGAAGATAGTATTCATACTTAGCCTGTAATGAAGCATCACCTAAATCATTAGGATCATATAAATCCAGATTACCATTTAAGCTGGTATAGGCAGAAGAAAGTCTCTTATCCGCATCATAAGTGTAATAGTGGTAAAATTGGTCTGAAGCCCATTCATTATCATAAGCTGAATAACCCACCTTTAAAACATTGCCTAAAAAATCATAGATATATTCCACCAAAAATGTTTTATCTATAAGTTCCGGCTTTTGTGCCATCCAGACTACCCTACCCTGCTCATCATAACTGTACCAGGTTTTGATATGTTCATTCTCTGTTGCTGAAACAGCTCCCATTACAAACTCTTGATTATATTGAGCTGGTAAATTGGGTATGGTGCCTTCAGGGCTATCATAATACGTTTTAACCCAATCCTGTTTCGTTGCTGAATAACCGGCCAATCCATTTATTGTAGCCAACAAGTCATCAATAGTAGGGTTTATTTCAGGGTTAACATATTCGAAATCAATAGTGCTGGAAGGATCATCTACTTCAACATTGATTTCACCTGATTCAACGGGTCGGCCTAATTTATCATAGTCAGTATAAGACCAATCAATTTTGGATGCTTGTTCCGAATTCTGTGAATACCTAATACTACCATCTTTGCGATAAATAAATTGTGACTCACCTGCATCAGGCTCCCTGGTAGACAGCAGCCAGCCTTGGTGATTATATTTGTAATAAGTGGCATATGGTAAATCATTGATATCATAGCTATCTATCCCATTGTCCAATATTTCCTTGACTCCGTTTGGCGCAATTGAAACTACTAATCGACCTACATTATCATAGAAATTGTAGGCTATTTCACCGAAATCCAGTCTATAATTGGCAGGCTCACAATCCGCTCCTAAAGCAGGAACTTCCTTAACTTTATAAAACCCAGGTTGTAAATCAACACTACTTGAAAGGTTGGTATTACCTCGTACTACATCATCTAATTCATAAAAAGCACACTCAGCTAAATTTGCTATGGTTTGTGTGCTCATAATATAAAAATCAGTGCTTATGGGCATTTCTAAATGTTCAAAATCTTTAGTCACTGTCATCCAATTCCCTTGCAGCGCGCTCATCAAAACATTTTCTTTCCTATCATAAAAGGCAACTGCCATTACTCCATTCTGATCGATTGACACTGTTTGTATGGCTTCATCTTTCAAATCAGCAGGGCCCGTAGTTATATTTAAAACCCTATTTCTAATAGAGATGTAATTATCCAACTCATTAGTGACGCCAAATGAACGTGAATACACTTCATGGCCGCTACCTATCCTTAAATCATTCCCAGGGCCTGCGGAACGTTTTACATCACCGGTACCATCATCATAAAATTCCATCGCAGAAAAAGGATATTCTGATACGGGTGTATTCGGCTCTAAGGTATTCTCTACACTATAATACCAGCCAATAGTATTAGGAATGGCCCCTAATGGCCTCATACTTTCCAAATCCTCAACGTCATAAGATCCATTGTCTTCATTCCTTAGCATCCCACTTCTGAAGCTAATAAAGCCGAGTCCTGTAGGTGCAGGTAGTGTTGAACCAACAGCACGTTGAAATTTATCATAGATAGGAAGCGTAGCTAAAACTTCACCATCGGTAAAATTCTTTACCTGAGATTGCAATGGCCTTCCTGATAAATCAAAAAATGTTTTAGAATGACCTATAACCTCCTCTAGTTCATCATAGCTCAGGGTTTCAATCGAATTCATTTGCCACCCCAGAGACAAATACAATGGTTCTGAGTTTTCAGAAACCCCCGTAGGGTTTTCCTGTCGTATATATAGTACATATGTCTTATTAATATCAAGACCTGATATTGCATAACTGGTACCATCTTCTCGTTCAATCTTTTGGTTTATTATAGGATTATCCTCATCACCATATAACTGCAACTCAATTTCCGATCCCCTTATATAATCAGTATTATGATCCGTCCATGACCATGAGATGTCCCAAGATCCTGCCCCCAGTGGATTGGCATAAATACTTTTTAGTTCAACCGGAGGTGGCAGCGTATAGGTTTCCTTTTCTGGAGATTCTTCAGATGGACCACATTCACCATCCAGGGCTTGAAGCTTATATAGATATTTAGTATTTGGGGTCAGATCAGCATAGAATCTATTTAAGTCAGTATGTATCTCTGTTGTATAATCTGACTCAGTTGATTCCATAAAACTTAATAGATATTGTGTTACCTGATCTATAGGGTCCCAGAAAATATCGAACTCCGTTTCAGTAATTTCTTCTCTTATCACCCTCGGGTCTGGAATAGGTGTCTCTTTTATAGAGATGGTTAAACCATCGGTATTTAATCCATCGGGGCACTGCTGATCCACTAAAAGTGTGGCACTAATGTTTGATTCTTCACTGATTACAGTAGTAATGCTAAGCCCGTTACCTGGAAGCACAATATCATTGTTACTCCAAACTATTTCCCATGCGGGGTCAGTAACATTTGATAAGGTAGCGGTTATTGTAACCTCTGTACCCTCACATACAGAATACTCTGGCGTGAATATAGATATCTCAGGCAGCTCAATAACTACAATTGAGATAGGATCAGATTCAGAAGTCGAGGATGACAAGCAAGGATCAGTTGTATTAAGAGTTACGAAATACTCGGTATCTGACGTTGGACTAACTGTAACTGTAATTGAGTTGGAAGTTTGTCCATTACTCCAAACAAAACTTTGATTGACAGTATTGGCATTGGCAGTTAAGGTAATTGACTCACCAGAGCAAAGGGTAGTGGGCTTATTAGCCGTTATCGTTACAGCTGGAACTACCGGGGTTTCAATAATAGCCGTAACAGGTAAGCGATCAGCACTCTCACAGCCATCTTGAATTTGAGCTGCATAGTAAATTGTATTATGTGCCAGCGGAGTACTTTTTGAAATAACTGAACCATTTATGGCTTGATCATACCATATAATATGAGACCCAGACGGATTCAGATCACCCAAAGTAGGATTGTCATTTGTACAGAAATTCTGTTCAGCAGAACCTGTTGGGACAGCTGGATCATCTATAATAACATTAACCATCAGTCTCCCTTCACTCTTACACCCATCTACAGTTTGACCTGCATAATAAAACCCAGATGATAATGTTGTATTCGAAGGTATTGAAGTAGTACCGGTTAAAGACCCGTACCATGATATAGTGCCTGTACCTGAAGCAATAAGGTCATTCACTGTAGGGTTAACTATAGCACAAAAAGTCTGTACTGCAGAACCTGTTGGTGCCGATGGATCATTTATGATAACAGAGACTGGAAATTTCGTATCACTCTGACAACCAGATACAGTTTGAGTTGCGTAATAAGTTTTCGATGATAATGCCACACCTAATAACAATGGAGTTGTACTTGTGGAAGAGCCATACCATTTTATGGAAGATCCTGATGCACTTAAATCTGCTACTGTAGGGTTATCAATAGCACAAAAAGTCTGTTCTGCAGAACCTGTTGGTGCCGATGGATCATTTATGATAACAGAGACTGGAAATCTCACATCACTCTCACAGCCACCTATAGTTTGAGTAGCATAATAATATCTCGTAGTAAGTGAAACATTAGTACCCAATGCAGATCCTTCTGTTTGTCCATTATACCATTGAATAGAAGTTCCTGTTGCACTGAGATCAGAGACTTTGGGATTATTAATGGCGCAGAAATTCAGTTCATCAGAACCTATTGGAGCTGGTGTATTGTCTATATTAATAACAAAATCATAACCTGAGGATTGCAAACCATGGCACTCATAATCTTTAACTTCTAATGATATTACTGTATTATCTTCCGTTATATCGACAGTAAATGTGAGATTGGTTGAAGGATTCTGACCTGGCCAGATATAGATATCATGTCCAGCGGGCGCTGTCAGAGTGACAGAACCTGCTCTACATAAAGGAGGTACATTAATGGTAGTAGTCTCCATAGGTCCAGTTCTAAGTGCTAATGGCACATCACTCGAACAAGTCACTTCAAAAGTACATGTCTTTACTATACCATCACTTGGGTCAGTATATGTTCTGGTTAGAATGTAAGTATTATCACATTCAGGGCCAGATGGCAATGGAGCACTCGGCATTGAGGAGGTTGTACCACCAGAACCACTTGTGCTGGAAGAACTTGAAGTGCCCCCAGCACTCATTAGACAATATTCATTTGAGTATCCTGGTTCATTCAGCAGATCTTCAAATTCGTCAGGAGTAACATTAAGCCCTGGTGCTGTGGTAGGTGGAATAGGATCTACAGTTACATAAAGAAAAATGCCGGTACCCCAACAGTTTTCGCCCTTTGATGGTCTCAAATAATAAGTGCCAGTTTCATATACCTCATATTCATTGGAGCTATTAGCTAAACTTTCACCATATTTTTCATCCTGCCAATACCATGATATTCCACCAGAAGGAGCATCTTCTTCAGGATATGAAATAGTTTTGGAACCGCAGAAAACGGTTGAGGCTGATAATGTTGTACTTGGTGCTTCAAAACTGGGACAGGTAATCTGAACGGTTATTGATGTCTCCTCATTTCCATTATTTTTAAGAAGTCTAAGCTCTCCTGTACCTGGTTCTCCCCATATAACTTCAATATAATTATCATCTTCAAAGTCCCTTTGTGATTTAGTACCATTGATAATATCCCAATGAAAATTCGTTAATTCTTCTGGCTCTGTATAATAATAAGTACCTCTTCGCCCCGATTCAACAGAAGGAGGTCCTTCAATGAGCACCTGTCCTACGGCAGTTCCACTACTAAACAATAGCAGAAAACTCAAACATTTATAAAGATTAATGATTCCGAAGTTTTTCATGCTGGCCATTAGTTTTGTCGAGCGTAGTGATATTTTGTTTCTGAAGTTTTGACTGTGCCATGATCAAAAGTCTCTCTATACGTTTTGGTTAACCTACCCATAGCATCATATTCATACATGGTATAGATGTTATTCGCATCCAGGATATGCGTAAGCTCACCAAACTCATTATACACATAACTGGTCATGGCAGCATCTAATGGATGAAGGCGAAAGTCATCCCAATACGTGGTTTTTCCATCTTCATTTTGAAAATACACCTTTAGCTCGTTGCTGGCATTGGCAACAAAATCAAAATTATGTAAGTACCACTGGCCTGCCTTTTTTGTGCTCGTACTAGACATGTACTTAATATCACCACCGTCCTCGATATATTGACATTTAGCCACATCTTGTGTTGACCAAATGCTGGCCCTGTAGGTATTACCATTTTGCGGTTGATTAGCCACAAATTCAAATGATTTTTGCGTTCCGGTAGTTAAAAGAGAATTGACACCAGAATGTGCCATAGCGTCTGAGACTGTGCCCCCAGCCCTAAGCACTCTTCCTCCAAAGTAACTTCCAATGGCTTCATCCTCTGCTCCTGAATAAGCAAATTCATTATAGTTGGCATTGGCTACTGTAGCATACACCTGTTCCTGTTTGTTGTCAAACTTAGTAGCCGCATAATTACCATTAATATCTTTCGCTTCTAAGGCATGGGAATACAC
>CAYGNU010000097.1:0-11082 GCA_964351175.1 uncultured Roseivirgaceae bacterium
GTTGGTTTAATTATATAATGATTTTTTAACTTAAATAAGGAACTATGAAAAAAGTCTTTTTACTTACACTAATGATGGCATTTTGCGCCTCAGTTAATTCTTTTGCTTCGTCTAGCAAATATAAGATTGATGAAGTAGCCATTGATGAAGTATTTGAAACTGGGATTAATGTTTTGGCCATTGAAGGCTCTAGCAATTTGATGGACATGAATTCTATTTCAGCAGGAAGAGCTGATCAAAATGCTTGGATAGCTGTCATCTTAGACCTTCTTATTGGTGGTTTAGCAATTCATAGAGTATACCTTGGTGGTACTCCGGTTTTAATTATTGGATATTTGTTAACCTTTGGTGGAATTTTTGGGTTGGTACCATTTATTGATTTGATTGTATTGATAATTAACAATCAAGATATAAGTAAGTATATTGATAATAACGCATTCTTTATGTGGTAATATCATTACCTACGTGATTTGAAAAGGTTCTATTAATGTAATAGAACCTTTTTTATTGATTAAGTTTTTTCATTTCTATCTCTAGGATTTCATCTCTTATTGGGTCATTGTATTTTTTCACTAACGCTATATTTTTTTCTTCTGCAAGACTTCTAACAACTTCAAAGGAAGCAATATTTAGTGTCCAAAATGTGCCAATACCCAAAAATGCTCCAGTAAAGTAATAACCAGAAGTAATGCCATAAATTCCATAACTAAAAAGTGAAGCACTAATCAAAGATGAAATTATACCTCTACCTACATAGCCGGAATAGATCATTCCTAGGCCGGACATTATATATGAGATTTTTACCGCCTTTTCAGGGTCTTTTAATTTAGGCTTCTTTATAACTGAATATAGGTTTTCAGAGTTAAGATCGTTATTATTTTTCTTTAAATATTCTTCAAATAATACTTTTGCCTCGTCCCATTTTCTTAGTTCGTTTAATGATAAGATGTGTAAAAACATGACTTCATCATATCCTTTGTCTTTAAAAAAGTGTTTGATCTGAACTGACTGAGAGACTGCCAAATTATACTGTTTAGAAAGATAAGCATTCAAGGTCATTTCATATCGTATTCTAAATGTCAGGCTATCTTGAGAGATAAATACATTAGCCCGATCAAGAGTAGAATAAGCTTCATTATAGTTACCTAAAGCTTTTAAGCATAATGCTTTTTTTAGTAGTGCTTTATTGATCACAGTAGGATCTCTTTCCAAAAATGCGACCCTTTCATATTCTAGTGCTGCATACTGATAGCTTTTGGCCTTCATAAGGCTGTCAGCTATACTAAATTGAGCATTAGTTAAAAATGGTACGCAAAGGAATATGCATATCAACCAATATTTTGTAATTAACAGCTTCATCAAATTCTTTATTAGCAAATTTTACAGTAAAAACACTTCCCCAAATGTTGCTTATATAGAACATTGAGAGCAGTGATCCAAATATTATAAATCGAGCACTTTCAGCACCATCTTTTCGATAGCCTTCCCAAGTCTGGAGTCCGAGAACTGTAGTTGTTAGCATCGTACCAATCCCTACCCCAACTTTACCTGCATAGATTTTTCCAGAGCCTGGTACGATGGATGACATAATACCTGCCAATAGGGGTGACTTTTTATTTCTTGATGCTAGATCATTTCTTATATCAATGAATGACTTTTCTTGCTGGCTATATTGGAAGTATTTATACTGAAATTGTGAAGCATTGTTATCAAAAGATTTTAAATCTCTGGAAAGAAGATTAATAGCAGCTATCTCCAAGTTTTTTAACCCTAGTTTTAAACTGTCATTCGTTTCAATCGAGGCTAATAAAGCCTGTGATTTTGAATAGTCGAGTATATTAGCTGCACAAAACGCGTTGAAAAAGGAAGTTTCTGTTCTTAAAGGCAGATTGGTGTCTCTCAGTTTATCAAAGTAATTGGATGCTTTATCAAGTTCTTGATTTAAATAATAGGTCTTTCCAAAAAGGAAATTAACACTATCTCTTTGGGACTCATTCTTTGGGTTTATTTGGTCAAGAAGAAATATTGCATCAGAATAATTACGGTTGATAATTAGGTAATCTAGAAAATTCAAATTTTCTGACAATTGTTGCCCTGAAGATTCAGTGCAAATGAAAGATAAGGCAGCTAGAAACAGAACCTTAATTTTCATCTTTGAAAGTAAAATCACGGGTGTTCTCTTTGATTTTACCCTTTGAGTTTAGACTCAATGGGCTTATTTGAGTATAAGAAAGACGATTGCACCTCCCTAATCTATCAATTGAAAGAAAAACACTTTTAAATACTCCATATTCACGGAAGAGATTTCGATTAAATTTTGAACAGTTTACTTCGAAAACACATGTCGTTGATAATGGCGCTTTTATTTGAGATTTGTATAAACCTTCTAAACCTTTGTATGACCAATAGATAGGATTTATTGATTGGATAAAGCTCGGTTTCAATTTGTGAATTGGAATGTTAATCTCTTTCGTGTCTGTCTGTATTAAATTGAGATCTTGAAGCTTATTCTGACTATATGAAAGTGAAAATGAACAGCAAAGTGCACAAATAATGCAGTTAATTAATGCTTTTGGCATTATCGGGTATTTTAAAATCAATTGCTTTTTTATCTACCTTTTCATCAAGCAATATATTAGTAAAGGAAGTTTTCGTTATGGTAGAATCCATAGGGCTAATATAGCTTATTTTAGTAATGGTAGCAGGAAAACTTAATCCGGGATTTAATTCACGATAATTATAGTAGTACGATTTGGTGCTCAATAAATTATTTGCATCATAATATGCAATATAGATTGGTTGGCCATTTTCGTGTACTAGTTCTACCTTACTTAAGGCTTGGGTCATTTCTGCGGGAGGTAGCCACTCAGTAATCATAATGTCTTCTTCAAATTTTATATCTGATTGAATGAAACCCATTTGTTTTAGTCCTAAATCAGATTGTCGGTTGTTTAAAAAGAAGTAAAACTGGGAAGTCTCCGTACTGTACTTATAGTTTTGTTGCTGCAAAACCGTGTTTTGATCAGCGTCATATATTTTTATTTCTCCCTTAATATTGTTTAGAAGCACATATTCTTTTGGGTGGGAGTAGTAGGAGACCATTTTTCCATCATTACTGTAATAAATTACAGCTTTAATAGAACTAACATATCCATCTTTAGCCGTTTGTGCTTCCATTGACATCGATATTTTGTCAAAAGAATTATACTGAGCTTGACAATAAGAAATGGCAATGGAATACACCATTGCCATTAAAAAAATGATCCTCATAAAATTTAAATATTATCAGAACTCGCCTTAGCGCTCAAAAATTCTCTATTTAAACGAGCAATATTTTCAAGACTGATGCCTTTAGGACATTCAGCAGAGCAAGCTCCTGTGTTAGTACATGCTCCAAAACCTTCTTCGTCCATAGTAGCTACCATATTCTCAGCTCTGGTGTTACGTTCAACTTGTCCTTGCGGAAGCATTGCAAGTTGAGACACTTTAGCACTAACGAAAAGCATTGCGGAAGCATTTTTACATGCAGCCACACAAGCACCACAACCTATACATGTTGCAGCATCAAATGCTTCATCGGCTATCTTTTTAGGAATAGGAATTTCATTGGCATCAGGTACACCACCAGTATTTACAGAAACATACCCGCCTGATTGAATGATCTTGTCAAATGAAGTTCTATCTACAACCAAATCCTTAACTACAGGGAAAGCTTTGGCTCTCCATGGCTCTACAGTAATAGTATCACCATCATTAAAGCTTCTCATGTGAAGTTGACATGTTGTTGTTTGTTTAGGACCATGAGGCCTTCCATTGATATACATACTGCACATTCCACAAATACCTTCGCGGCAGTCATGATCAAAGTGTACAGGGTCTTCATTTTTCCTTACAAGATCTTCATTTAGTACATCAAACATTTCTAAAAAAGACATGTCTTCAGATACCTCATTAAGATCATAGGTTTTAAATCCGCCTTTATCTTGCGCATTTTTTTGTCTCCAAACTTTTAGCTTAATCTTCATTTTTTATAAGTTATAAGTTGTTGGTTAATAGTTATTGAGCCTTAGCTTTTTTTAAGTAGTTGATATAACCGTTAAGCACTGCTAGGCATTTATTTATTTTCTCCTTCAACAATTCGAATTCAGCATTATTGATATATTTCTCTTCAACGGCAATAATAAAGTGGTCAATTATTTCATATAAAGATCCTCGACTAATTCTGCAGAACTGTATATTTTCCTGAAAATGAAAACGGCCATACCCTTCGGCTATGTTATTCGTTGTAGACCTTAAAGCTCTAGTTAATTGGTCGGTCAACCTAAACCTCTCTTCTTTAGGGAAGTTCACAAGGTACGGCTTAACCATTATTCTCAACTCTTTGCACTGTTTCCAACATTCTAAATCTTCAAATGTCCTTATATCCACTATTAACCATTAACTAAATATCAATCACGGCTACTTATAGCTTCGTTGAGTAAGTTTCACATTTTCGAATACCAGATCTTCCTTATTTAGCGTCTCTTCTTTACCTTCTCCATTAAACTCCCAAGCGGCAACATAAGAGAACTCATCATCTTTTCTTTTAGCTTCCCCCTCTTCAGTTTGTGATTCTTCTCTGAAGTGACCACCACATGACTCCGTTCTGTTTAAAGCGTCATCTATCATCAGTTCACCTAATTCTATAAAATCAGCCACACGGTTAGCCTTTTCGAGAGACATATTCAGCTCTTCGTTAGTGCCAATTACTTTTACGTTAGTCCAGTAGTCTTCTTTCAATTTTTTAATCTCTGCTTTAGCCTTTGTTAGTCCAGCTTCACTTCGTGACATACCACAATATTCCCACATGATGTGTCCTAAGTCCTTATGGTATTCATCTACAGTTCTCGAACCATTGATTGATAACAATTTATCGATTTTCGCTTTAACAGCTGTCTCAGCTTCTTTGAAAGCTTCGTGATCAGTTGAAATTTTATCATAAGGTACACTAGCTAGATAATTTCCAATGGTATATGGTAGAACAAAATATCCATCCGCTAAACCTTGCATTAAAGCACTTGCTCCAAGTCTGTTGGCACCATGATCAGAGAAATTAGCTTCCCCAATGGCATAAAGACCAGGAACTGTTGTCATTAAATTGTAATCAACCCAAAGTCCACCCATGGTATAATGTACAGCAGGGTATATTTTCATAGGTGTCTTATATGGATTTTCCCCTGTAATCTGCTGATACATGTCAAACAGGTTACCATATTTTGCTCTTATTAAGTCTTCACCATCACGCTTTATAGCATCAGCAAAGTCAAGATACACCGCAAGACCCGTAGAGTTAACTCCTCTGCCTTCGTCACATACTTCTTTAGAATTTCTAGAAGCCACGTCTCGTGGCACCAAGTTTCCGAATGAAGGATATTTTCTTTCTAAATAATAATCTCTTTGATCTTCTGATAAGTCAGTAGCTTTCAACTGTCCTTTTCTAATTTTTTCTGCATCTTCCTTGGTTTTGGGTACCCAAACACGACCATCATTCCTCAATGACTCAGACATCAAAGTCAGCTTTGACTGGTGATCTCCAGAAACAGGAATACAAGTAGGGTGTATTTGCGTAAAACAAGGGTTAGCCATAAAGGCTCCTTTTTTATGTGCTCTCCAAGCTGCAGTTACATTTGATCCCATAGCATTGGTAGATAAGTAAAATACATTACCATATCCTCCAGTAGCAAGTACCACAGCATGTGCACTATGAGATTCTATTTTTCCTGTTATCAGATTTCTTGTTACAATACCTCTAGCATTGCCATCAACCATTACAAGATCAAGCATCTCCTCTCTAGTATGAAGCTTAACTTTACCGTTAGCAACTTGTCTACTTAAAGCACTATATGCTCCTAAAAGTAATTGCTGTCCAGTTTGGCCACGAGCATAGAATGTTCTGGATACCTGAGCTCCACCAAAAGAACGGTTAGCTAAAAGGCCTCCATATTCACGAGCAAAAGGAACACCTTGAGCTACACATTGATCAATTATATTTACACTTACTTCTGCAAGTCTATGAACGTTTCCTTCTCTAGATCTATAATCACCACCTTTAATTGTATCATAGAATAATCGAAATACGCTATCACCATCATTTTGATAGTTCTTAGCAGCATTAATGCCCCCTTGGGCCGCTATACTATGTGCTCTTCTTGGACTATCCTGAAAACAAAATGCTTTCACATTATAACCAAGTTCGCCAAAGGAGGCAGCTGCAGAAGCCCCTGCTAAGCCCGTGCCTACAACTATAATGTCGTACTTACGCTTATTTGCAGGGTTTACCAGCTTAACATTAAATTTATGTTTAGACCACTTTTCTGATAATGGGCCTTCAGGTATTTTAGAATCTAACTTCATTTATATAAATCTTTAGATTTCGATTATTTTAAATACATTATAATTGGAATGGCAGCGAATAATGCCGGAATTATAATTGCAATTCCATATCCAACACTTTTTACTATTGGTGTATATTTTGGGTGGTTTAACCCTAATGTTTGAAATGCACTTTTAAAGCCATGATATAAATGGAACATCAAAGCCAGCATAGCAATACCATAGCCTACTACATAAAGGATATTGCTAAAAGCAAAAGCAACCACAGCGTATAAGTCATTATAAACTTCACCATCATAAGTAGCTGTTGGTATTCCACCCCAATGCATCTCGTACCAGAAGTTTTTCATGTGAATCACCAAGAAAATTAGAATAATAGTCCCTAAGATTCCCATATTTCTTGAACTCCAAGAACTGCTTACGTTGCCCGGATTAACCGCATAGCCAATCGGCCTTGAACTTCTATTACTAATTGAAAGAATAAGTGCCCAAACAATATGAACAATAAAAGTTGCGTAAAGCAGGTAAGATGTCGTTTTAATGAACGGATTGGTCGTCATGAACTTGGCATAAATATTAAAAGACTTGCCATCATCATCAGCCAATAGCTGCAGATTTCCAGTTAAATGAACGATTAAAAAGGTTATTAGAAACAATCCTGTCAAAGCCATTAGAACTTTTTTTCCTATCGTACTTGACATTGCGTTTGTGAACCAACTCATATGATTTCGAATGATTAAATGTATAACAATGAGACGGAGTCAAAGTTACATTCGAAACCAATATCAAACAATCTGAATGATTATTTTAAAAGATTCTAAATAGCACTTGGTGTTGAGTGCGGTATTGGGTAGGTACTTTTGATACTTAATGTCATATTAGATGAACATTTCGACTATTAGTACAATAACTCCTACTGCAAACACAAAATAGACAAGACTTAATTCGTTTTTAATCAATTTGCTGATGTTGGATGATATAGCTTTCATTAGTTTTTTCATTTTGTTATGACATACCATTGGCAAGCAAGATGCCAAATCAAGAAAAAGCGCTATTTGGTAGGATAAATGAGGTTTTTGTAATAATTAAGTATGGGATAATTTCCCAAAATAGGAATAAATACAAAATAGGGAATAGTTTATTGTTATTATTTCCCAAGTTGCCTCAGATGATTTGTGAATTTTAAACATATTTTTTTGATTTTGACTTTAATACATTCCGAATTTGAGAGTGATCTTATCATTAAGACCCGTAACTCAACATATACCCTAACTCCTGCTTTAAAATAAATTTATTTGCTTTCCTTTGGCGCGAAATAAAATCAATAACTAATAAATATGACCCCTCAATTAATACTATACGTTATATTGGCCATCATTACATTTGATTATATTTTGAATCAAATATTAGATTATCTGAATTTAAAGGCTAGAAAAAACATCTTGCCTGAAGATATCAAATCATTTTACAGCGAAGAGAAATATGATAAGGCTCAGAAATATCAAAAGACTCTAAGTAATTTTTCATTTATCTCTTCAGCCGTTAGTTTTCTTGGCTCTTTTCTGATGCTATACTTTGGAGGTTTTGGATACCTTGATCAGCTATTAAGACCGCTAGTAGGAGAGGGCATCATTCTGTCGCTAAGTTATTTTGGAGTTCTATTTATTCTGTCAGATATTTTGAGTCTTCCATTTTCAATCTACGCTACTTTTGTTATTGAAGAGAGATTTGGATTTAATAAGACCACACCAAAGATTTTTATTATTGATAAGTTAAAAGGTTATGTATTAACCGTTATTGTTGGTGGACTACTAATAGGTAGTTTACTGTATTTGATCAATAATATTGGAGTGTCATTCTGGTTGTATTTTTGGGGAATTGCCACTGTGTTTATACTATTTGTAAATATGTTTTACACTTCTCTTATTTTACCACTTTTCAATAAGCTGACACCGCTTGAAGATGGTGAGTTGAAAACTGCTATTGAAGACTATAGTGAGAAGATTCAATTCCCACTTGATAATATCTATGTGATAGACGGTTCCAAAAGATCCAATAAAGCCAATGCTTTTTTCTCTGGAATCGGAAAACGTAAGAAGATTGTTTTATATGACACATTGATTAACAATCATTCAATTGAAGAATTAGTTGCCGTGTTAGCGCATGAAGTAGGACATTTTAAAAAGAAGCACGTGATCTATGGATTCTTTATCTCTATTGCTCAAATAGGTCTTATGCTTTTCATCATGTCTCAGATGATCTATAGTGAGGCAGTTTCTCTGGCACTAGGAGGAAGTCAACTCGCAATACATTTAAATTTATTGGCCTTCGGTATATTGTATTCGCCCATTTCTAGTGTAACTAGTATACTGGGGAATATTTTCAGTAGAAAAAATGAATTTGAAGCAGATGACTATGCTAAAAAGACATACAAAACTGAAGCATTGCAAGAGGCACTGAAAAAGCTATCGGTTGATAACCTCAGTAACCTGTATCCGCATCCAGCCTATGTATTTTTTCATTATTCTCATCCTCCATTATTACAGAGGTTGGAGCAGTTAGGCAAGCGCTGATTTTAATGAATAACCAATTGTTCCTATAACAACTATTAGAAGTAAAATACAAGATATTAGAGTGATGGTATTACCTATTGCATAAGCTTTTGGTTTGAACTCAAATTCAATTGTATGTTTTCCAGCAGGTATTTCTAGGGCTCTAAGAATAAAATTAGCTCTTAGAATTTCAACTTCAACTCCATCAATTGTAGCTACCCAACCTTCTGGGTAATAGATTTCAGAAAATACCGCAAGACCATTTGCTTGTACATTGGCCTCATATATAATATGATTAGGAAGGTAGTTGTTAACCGTAATAGAACCAGAGGATGTAATTACTTTATTAGCTAATTTGAATTTGGATTGATCAATAACTGCAGTCTCAGATGGATTAATTTCACAAGTTTTTGCAATCTCATCATCTGGATTGTTTACTAACTCAATATCCGATACTAGCCAAGCATTACCAAGTGCATTCGGGTTAGTAATGAATTCATTTTTACCAGGTCCAAAAGTCATGTACTTTGCATTGAGCATATTCAATGCTCCATAGCTTGACATATCCATATTTCCACTCTGAATGGCTTGTATTAACTCAGAGCGCTGTTGCTCAATACAATCGGTGTAAAAATCCTGATACCTGCGCATTTTGGCACCATGATACCCGCCCAAAGAGCTGTGGTGGTAGGAAGTTCTAGCTTCGCTCATAGCATCACCTTGTAAATTATATACTCGATAAGTCGACTTATCTTTCAAAATTTCTTTGTCTGCTTCTGTAGGCAGGAAGAAAGAACGATCAGCGGACCTTTTGTAATTGTTCTCTCCGAAATGCCTTTTATCTACTGTAGCAATATCAATTAGTATTAAAGCTGATATACTTAATGATAGTACGGCACCTGATACCTTTTGTTTGCTATATAGAAATATGGCTCCTCCAGCTAATAGTATGAAAATTAAGGACCTAAAGGCATCACCTCTCATAAGTGCTTCCCTATCTGCTTCCAGTGCTTTTAAAAACCATAAAGGTAATTGCGATTCACCTGCCTTTGTAAATGAAGCCATGCCAGCACCAATCACCACTAATAGGCAAATACCACCTGCAACCGCAAGTGCAGTGATAAATTTCTTTTGTACTTCCTTATTCCATTCAGAACTTAATAGTTTCTCCAATCCGATGAAACCTAATAACGGCATGGCAACAAAAGCCATCACCATTGTAAAAGTTACAGATCTAAATTTGTTGTAACCTGGGAAATAATCAAACATAAAATAGTTGAACGATTTAAAGCTATCGCCCAGACTGAGTAGGATACCAAGAGCTGTAACTATGCACAGCCAAATGACATATTTCTTTTCAACGAAAATTATTCCAACCATAAAAAAGAAACAGATGATTGCCCCTACATAATAGGGTGCAGGAGGCTTATTGCCCCAGTAGGAGGATGAATACCTAGCCAATTGGTTAGCCATTTGAGGGTCTCCAGAATTCTGTAGAGCCTTTAATGTTTCACTATCTTCATCCTGTACAAAGTAGTGACCAAATCCTCCACCTAAGAAATCAGGAATTAATAAAGTCATCGGCCCCCAATTATCATTACTATACTGAAAGGCATAGTCCTTAGCTAATCCGCTTTTTTCACCTGCTGATTGTTGCTGTGTTAATTCAGACTTTCCTCTGATTGAATATTTGCCATATTCATAAGTCGTCCAGAATTTCCCTATAAATGTTCCTAAACCAATCAGTACTGCCACAAGAAGTACTGCTATCGTTTTTCCAAAATCAATCAAGGTTTTTGATTTGATAGCTTCAATTAGTTGAATTACTCCATAGATCAATATTATTAATAGTAAATAGTAAGTTATCTGAAGGTGGTTTTCTCTAAAGTGAAGTGCCATAGCAAGTGCCGTTACACCAGTGCCAAGCCATTTTTTATTGGTAAAAGCCAAGTGAACACCTGCCAATATCATGGGCATAAAAGCTACTGCTCCAATTCTAGAATTATGTCCAGCACCCAGCCCAATAATAAGGTAAGTAGATAGACCAAATGCAAGTGCCCCACCAATAGCTAAATATGGCCTGACTTTAAATGCAAGTAGTAGGATGTAGAAACTGATTAGAGCAAGAAAGATATTTTTGATAGGATGTGGTAAAAAA
>CAYGNU010000098.1:0-10886 GCA_964351175.1 uncultured Roseivirgaceae bacterium
CTTCCTGTTGAAGCTATCCATACTCACCACGCCGCTGACAGCAAAATGTTCGCCCATAACCTGTTGAAAGCCCAAAATGCAGCTTTGAAAGCAAGACTCTTAAGGTATTATTTCCTTTTGGCTTAGCATAGAAATGATCTAACGGAATGGCCGCTCCCTCTTCATCCTGCGCATAAGAACACATTGAAATGGTCAGAAGTACCAGAACTGAAAAAATCTTTTTTGAATACAAAAGTGCAGTTCTAATGATCATTTAATTTAAACAGGCAAAATTAAAAAATATTATCGAGGAAGCCTGTTTTGACCCTACCTCAATTCAAAGGTATTGCAAAATAGTGTAAAAACGAGATATTGACTTATATCAAGCTTATTTCCGATATCTTGGATTTTTTCAAACTCTATCGATGAGATAGCTCTTTCTTCTACAATTTCAGCCTCATCATGCAAGAAAAAAGAAGTCAAAAACCGTACAAACGCATAAGGGGCATGCATTAACTCCCTGGCAAATCCAATGATCTTGTCCCCGTCTTCTTTTGCATCACTTCGCTTCAGTGATTTCATGTCACAAGTCTGATTCATGGCCAATTTAATCACCTCAAGAAAAGGTGATTCCCATTTCTCATAGCTTTTTATTAAAAACTTCATAGCATGCGCCACTGGATCAACTTTCATAAAAAAGCCACCCTTAGACATCTTCCGTGCCATTTTGTTAAGTGCAAGCTCTTCAAATAAGCTTATCGTGCCATTGGCAAGTGCTACCCCTACCGTAGGAGTCATCATTATTAGTGATAAAAAATCGTGCTCAGATATTTCAAGGAAGTTAGCCTCAGTCTCAATAAACTCTTTGCGTAATCTAATTACTTCATCTAAGACTTCTGGGATCTCGATTATGGTTGCAATTTCATTCTCTGAAAACATATAGCAAGGGTTTAAAACGAAAAGATACAAAAATTGAATCCATTTAATAATATTATTTATAAAAATGGCATAAAAAAGGTGCCTGGGCACCTTTCTAATCTTCTATATTAATCTTGATTATGCTCCTTCTTCAGTTAATTGAACCTTAGCAAGAATTACCTCATATCTAGCCTTAACTGCATCATCAGAGCTTAGAGCTGCTTTAACTGCTTTGTAAGCCTTCCCTCCATCAGGAAGCATCTTTGTCGCTAAGATTTGAACAACCGAGCCAATAGCCTCTTTTCTATCATCTTGCATAGCAGTGATATTTTCCATAAATTTTTTCTCGAATTCTGTGGCTGCTTCTCCTTCACCTTTACTTAACTCGAGATATCTTGTACCACTCATGCCTTCCTGGTTCTTGATCATTTCATTAGTTAAGGCGCTTATTTCAGCTTTCATGGCATCTACTGACTCCATCAACAATGCATACCTTCTTAGGTTCTCATCAGTAATTTCTTCGCTTTGTGCATTACTCACATTTACTACAACACCCATCAATAATGCAGCAATTAAAAGTTTCATTTTCCTCATTAGTTTATTAGTTTATTTTACAATTAGATTTTTAAAAACCTCGAATAAAGGACAAACGACCTATCTAATCAAGAAAAATCGTGATAAATTAACTAATTGCTTTAAGAAAGGTGCTATTACAGTTTAATTGTAGCCCTGATATTTAGAAATCTAGCGGATAAAGCGTTAGGTACAGCATACTGATTATTGTTAACATCAGCAATCCAGGTGTATGATATGGCATTATCAGAGCCAAAAAGATTTAAAATCTCAGCACTTAATGTCAATAATGTTTCACTCTCTTTTAGGATTGATTTCAAATGAAATACTCTTGAAAAGCCCATATCTATTCTTGTATAGGCATCTCCATTAAATGAGTTTCTATTTTGAAAATTGCCTGGAGGGCCAAAAGGTAAGCCACTTCCATATAAAAAATTAAGGTTTACTCTTATGTCAGGATTATTAGGTAAATGGTCTTGGAAGAACACCGCTACATTAAGTCTTTGGTCTGATGGCCTTCTTATATATCCTCTTCCATCTCCCTCAACATCTTCTCTAACATTAAGTAACCCTAAACTAAACCATGACTCAGCACCTTCTATAAACTCTCCGCTAATACGCATATCAAAGCCAGCCGCATATGCTTCAGCGTTGTTGTTAGCATAATAACGCACTTTTACATTGTCAACTTCATAAGGTACTACATTATTAATTTTCTTATAATACACTTCACTAGTTAAAACAAAAGGTCTACCCCACCAAGTCAGGCTATAATCAACACCTCCAATAATGTGCAATGATTGTTGGGCTTTCAATTTTGTATTTAATTCACCATCAAAATTCCTTAATTCACGAAAAAATGGTGGTTGCTGATAGATTCCTATTGCTCCTGAAAAAACAACTTTTCTTGAAAAATCAGGTTTTATTGAAATTTGCCATCTCGGGCTCACTAAAAATTGTTCATTCAAATCCCAATAATTTCCCCTAACTCCTAGAGTTGTTGTAATAGTACTAGATAAATCAAATGTACCTTGAACGAATCCTGAATACTGATTTGATGCTATAGTATTACTGGCCTGAACGGCATTTATTTGAGTAACAAAATCAGCTGAGTCGGTAAAGTCATATTCTTGTAATTGATCTTCAATTTGTTGGCGACTATAGCCAAAACCAAATTCTAATGTTGCTTTATCAAGTGAAATCACATTCCTATTCTCGGCATTTAATATTTCAGCTTCAAGGCTATTTCTTCCATAATCATAATTAGTACCAATGCCTCGTGTAAAGACACAATCATTAAAAGTAGAACTGGACAAATTCTTATCAACATCGCATAATCTATAACCACCTTCCACTTCTGTGTACTCTCTTTCAGTTGCTTTAACTACTGAAGTAATTAACTGAGTACGCCATGTATCGCTTATTCTATGATTCAACTTAAGCCCTCCCTGATAAGTATCATATTCCAGTAATTCTTTGCCTTCAAATGCCACAAAAAGCCTTAGTGACTGATTGAAATTTCCAAATTCGGTTTCCCTACTTTCTGGTGTAACTTCATACCTATTCCTGGCATAAGAAGTAAGCAGGCCTAATGTTGTACGTTTTTTATCTTCCTTTCTCCCTATATTAAAGTTTATAAACGACTGAAAATCAGTAAATCTAGGTAAATATTGACCATTCGTTTCTAAGGTATTGAGTAAGTATTTAGATGATTTATGTCTAGCTCCAGCAGTATAATTTAGTCTTTCATTTTTACTAGCACCTTCAAAATGGATACTTCCCCCTAGCAGGCTAGCACTCATAGAGCCACCAAATTTATCAGGTGTTTTATACTCAACATTGAGTACTGATGAGAGTTTATCGCCATATTTTGCCTGCCAACCACCAGCTGAAAACTCTACAGAACTTACTAAATCAGAATTTATAAAACTGAGACCTTCTTGCTGTCCATTGGTAACTAAAAATGGTCTATAAATGGGTATATCATTGACATAAACCTGGTTCTCATCAAAATTACCTCCCCTAACTGAGTAAGTTGAAGACAACTCATTGTTGCTAACTACTCCCGGCAGGGTAACTAATATCTTATTAAATTCCCTAAATGGTGTCGGAAGTATCTCGGCAGATTTGGGGTTGAGTTTAGTTACACTTGGACCAACTATCTCATTTCTATTCCCTGTTACTTTTACTTCATCGAGGAGCTCTGTAGACTCTTTAAGAATTATTGAAATACCTGATTCATTTGGGTACACTACCCGTTCAGTGGAAATATAACCGATAAAGGAGAATATAAGTATTACTGAATCTTGATTATTAAAAGTCAGATTAAATCTACCTTCTTGATCAGTAGTAGTTCCAATACGTTGACCCTTTAAGGTGATATTAACACCTTCCAATAATAGATCTTTTTGATTTTTAACTGTACCAGTTATGACCTGTCCCTGAGCTAAGGAAAAAGAAATATCTAGAAAAGTTAAAAAAACAAGTACGGAAAGCCTCATGAAAACAACTATTAGACTTTAAACGCTCTTGAGTTCAGAAATAGTATTTATTGGATTGTCAGAATTAAATACAAAGCTACCAGCTACCAGAACATCTGCCCCAGCTTCAATTAGTTTTGGTGCATTTTCTTTATTAACACCCCCATCAATTTCAATTAAAGTAGTAGCACCAGCATCTGTAATAATCTCCTTCAGTTGCCTTACTTTTTTGTATGTATTCTCTATGAATTTTTGTCCACCAAATCCCGGATTAACAGACATTAGACAAACAACATCAATATCTCCAATACAGTCTTCTAATAATTGAACATTTGTATGTGGGTTAATAGCAACACCTGCTTTACAGCCTAAAGCCTTAATTTGCTGCAGATTTCTATGCAAATGATTACACGCCTCATAATGAACAGAAATAATTTCTGCACCTGCCTTTTTAAAAGCCTCAACATAATTTTCAGGGTTCTGAATCATTAAATGAACATCTAAAGGCTTGGTAGCATGTTCATTTATAGCTTTCATAACAGGTATTCCAAATGAAATATTAGGTACAAACACACCATCCATAATATCAATGTGAATCCAATCAGCCTCACTGGCATTTAGCATTTCTACATCACGTTGAATATTAGCAAAATCTGCTGCTAAAACTGAAGGGGCTATGATAGGACTTCTCATGAAGGCAAAGATAGAAAAATTAAGTATTAGTACTTTACAATACGGTGTGTTGATGGTTGACTTTTGGTATGGCTAACCCTTAAGAAATAAAAGCCTGATGAAATATCATCTAAATTCAAATTTATGCGACCGTCATTATTCGTTTCAACGGTCATGCCCATTAATATCTTCCCTGAAGCGTCTAGAATTGTTAAGTTGTACTTTTCGAAAGCAAGACCACCCTGAATTTGTAAAGTATTATTGAAAGGGTTTGGATAAATAGCCAATTCGCGTATTTCGAAATCTCCAAGCCCCGTGATTTCTTTTAAATAATTGGGAATGCCATTACCAAATAAATTATCTGGATTTTCAGACTGGCTGCCTAGTGATAAGACTAGATCAAATAATTCCTTATTAGTAAGTGCTGGATTTTTTTGCCATAACAGTGCAGCTAAACCTGCTACTTGCGGAGAGGCAAAAGAAGTACCCGAGTTACTACCTACATTGCCATTTTGACCCACTACGGCAGTTGATCTACCGTAAGCCATTAAATCAGGCTTAATTCTTCCATCGGCAGTTGGGCCTATTGAGCTAAAACTAGATTTTGATAGATTACTCTCCACAGATCCAATACTTAATACATTTGGACCATCCGCTGGTGCACTTATATATGGCCAAGAACTACTTGATCCAGAGTTGCCAGCACTTGTCACCACTAAAATGCCTTTTGAAAATGCCTTTTCAGCTGCTCTGGTAATAACTGCGGTATTACCATCCATTTGCTCATAACTATAACTCATGTAAGCAGAGTCAAATGTATTGTATCCAATAGATGCGTTAATAATATCTACACCTGCGCTATCTGCCATTTCAGCTGCATAAAGGAAATTGTACTCTTCTACTCTAAATTCTGGCCTTGATCCGTAGTCATCTTCAGTAACGAAGAGCATAATATCAGCTTCTGGAGCTATTCCTGTATAACTATCCGGAATGATAGCTGAAACTGTGCTTAGAACCTGAGTTCCATGTTGTAGATACTTAAATGGGTTATCATCATTTTCAACGAGATTATACTGGTACTTAATTTTATTTTCATTGATTAGATGCTCAAAGGGACTTGTTACATCAACCCCTAAAAATCCACCATCCATAAAGGCTATAATAATTCCTTCACCTAAAAAACCTTCTTCTTGTAATCCTTGGATGCCCAATAAGTTGTTTTGAAAATCTGTTTGCACAGCTTCTGTTTCCTGGCCATCTTCAAGGTCAGCAGTTCGAGAATTTGACTTGAGTTTATTTCCTGGGGCCACAAATTCAACATTCTCAACAAAATCCAGAACTTCTATAGCTGTTACCTGTGCTTCTGTGGCTTGAATCAACAGATTATTAAACCACTTACTTTTAAAGAATACTTCAGCTCCAGTATTTGTAATTTGATTGACATATGTAGGGTCAACAGGCAGGTCTTCTTCTGTAATTAGAATACTCTGATTAGTTCTTCTTTCTATCGCTCTAGCTGACAAAAAATCTTCAGGACTTGAAATTTGATATGGAGTGTTTGTTTTATCCTTCAAGTGAACTACATACCTCGACTGTCCAAAAGAAGTTAAGGTCAACAGTCCAAATAAGAATATGAATATGGTTTTAAAGTGGCCCAAAGTCAATTAGTAATTGTCTATATTCAATTCCGGTTTCTACTATTTGCTGCCCTAAACAACCTTCGTCAGCACAATAGTTTAGATTAACTATCTCTTTATAAACAAGACCTACATCCTTGCCATATATTTCAAATCGTTTGTCCAGCGAAACAATAAAATCTTGATTGTCAGCCTGAATAACAGTTAAAGTGTTTTCAAAGTTTTGATCATTCAATGTAAAAGGAAAATTCAAACTATCTACTACATAATCATCTTGGTCCATCGCGTTAAATGAATTCCCATTCCATGGAGTGCCTACTTCTATGGGAAACACTAATTTCAACAGTGTTAAATTACCTTCAGTTACCACTGCGTTAAAGTCTGTCCTTCTACTCTGCCAGGTATTCAGGTATTCCCAGTCATCACTTTCTGAAAATCTCGTAAATCTATTAATGATAAAAGTCTCTTCATCGCCAGATGTAAAAGATTCTGCTATCTCATGTTTTATTTGAAAACCTTCTGTGACAATATCACCTGTATTTAGGTAATCCGTTTGTGTCACCTCATATACTTGAAAAGTGCCTGTTGACAGAGGAAAATACTCATAGCCATAAACTGACTGATCAGGCTCCAATTCAGTATCTTGACAGCCCAATGCGGCTATTAATAATATAAGTAAGTGTAGTTTGTATTTCATGAACATTAAAACACAGTCTTTATAACTTTTAAAGACTGTGTTTATTGCTCAAATATAGGTATTAAACCTTAATCAAGAACAGGTATTAGTTGAGTTTAGCTAGTAATTCTAGAACAGCTTCTTCTTTACTTGAGGCAATACTGCCTACTAATTTGTCACCTTCAAAGACTGCAAAATATGGTAAATTTGTAACACCAGCCAACTTACGAGCTTCCGGATTTTCTTCTGCATTAACATCTGCAAAATTGATGTTTGCAAAGCGCTCATCACCTGAGAGCCTTTTGTATTTAGGAGCAAAAAGTCTGCAACTTCCGCACCATCCAGCAAAATATTTTACAATTGTCTTTTCGTTTGAAGTTAATGCTTGGTTAAAATTCGAATCATTTAATACTGTTACTGCCATTTAATTATCAATTTTTGAAGTTCGGCTGCAAAGCAAGTTAATTTCAATTAGTTTTGCTTGACTTTACTTATTGAATAATCTTATAAGCTAATTAGAAAAATCTATATCAACACATGGCACTTAAAACCTTCGTAAAAATAAACGGTGTAAATAACTTATCAGACGCAAGATACTGTGCAGGCATGAATGTTAACCTCATGGGCTTTTGTGTTGATGAAAAGAATAATGATTACATCTCTCCAGAAAAGTACCGTGAAATAACTTCATGGACATCAGGTGTAGAATTCGCTGGTGAGTTGGGTGACGCCCTACTTATTGACGAGAAAAGCTTATTGTCAGACTATCAAGTAAATTATATTGAAAGTAATAGTTTGAAACTTTTGGGATCAATTAAAAAGCCCGTAAGAAAAATACTAAATATTAACCTAGAAGACATTAGCAATCATATTATTGGAGGTGTTGATTTAATTGTTGTCAATAAGGAAAGTGATGAGATTAGCGAAGAGGATATTGTGACCATTAAAAAATTAACACAGAACAATAAGGTGCTAATTGGTTATGGAATAACGGCTGACAATGTTGATGAAATGCTGGAAGAAACAAATGCTTATGGTATTGCCATTTCTGGAGGTTCAGAAATAAAACCAGGATATAAAGACTATGATGAATTGGCTGATATTCTTGAAGAATTAGAAGTTGAGGAGTGGGATTAAAATAAATTTATGAAAAAAATATACTTTACCCCTGGTCCATCTCAATTGTACTTCACAGTTGAAGAACATCTTAAGTCAGCCATAAAAAACGACATTGGGTCTATATCCCATAGAAGCAAAACTTTTGAAGCCATTTACGCGCAATGTGTAAATAATATCAAGGCATTATTAAACCTTCCTGACGATTATCATGTATTCTTCACTGCTTCTGCAACTGAAATATGGGAACGCATAGGTCAGAACCTTATTGAGAAAGAGTCATTTCACTTTGTTAATGGAGCCTTTTCATCAAAGTTTCATTCTATAATCAACAACCTGAATAAAAGTGGTCTTAGTAAAAAAGTAGATGAAGGACAGATTGTAGATGTAGAAAAGGTGCTTATTCCTGAGACTAGTGAGTTAATTGCTATGACCTTTAATGAGACGAGCACAGGCGTTATGCATGACATAGAGGATGTAAGAAAAATTAGGAATGCATTTCCTGATCAGCTCATTGCACTTGATGTTGTTTCTATAGCGCCAAGTGTACCTATCGATTTCTCTTTGGTTGACACAGCCTACTTCTCTGTTCAAAAGTGTTTCGGCTTACCATCAGGGCTAGGCGTTTGGATTGTCAATAACCGATGTATTGAAAAATCTCACCAGCTCCTTAATAAAGAATTGAGTATTGGCTCCTATCATAGCCTTCCAGAGCTGGAAGCCAAAGCCAAAAGCAACCAAACTCCAGAAACACCTAATACCCTGAATTTATACTTACTCAGCAAGGTTACCGAGGATATGCTTCTTAAAGGAACTCAACAAATACACATAGAAACCAATTATAAAAATGCATTAATTCAGCACACTGTCAATGAATCTCCTTACCTGAGTCATTTTGTTGAAACTGAAAAAAATAGGTCAAAAACAACCGCTGTGGTAAATTGCACTAAGCCTGATGCATTGATGAATGAACTTGCAAGCAAGGGTTTAATCATAGGCTCTGGTTATGGAAAGTTCAAAGATACGCAGGTTAGGATAGCTAATTTTCCTACACATTCTAAAGAACAAATAGAGATGTTATCTGATGTAATATTATCTCTAAATATTTAGGAATTAAATAGTTATAATCCTATTCTGTATGCTTACCTTTGCGGCAAAATTGGGAATATGGAACCGTTTAAGAACATTTTAGTAGGTCTTGACACATCAGCACTTGATGAAACTTTAATTAAGTACGCTTCTTTTATTGCAGATAACACTTCTGCAGAGAAAGTTGAGTTTGTAAATATTGTTAAGAATCTGAATCTTCCTTCAGATGTTAAAAAAGAATTTCCGGAATTAGTTGAGAATGCCTTAAAGGAACGAAAAGAGAAAATTCAGAAATCTGTAGATACTTACTTCACGCCTCAAAAGAAGGTTAAGGTAATTATCAATGCTAAAAAAGGAGAAGCAGGTGATTTATTAAAAATAGCTGAGAAAGGTAGTTCCGATCTAATCATCATCGGTCAAAAGAAAACTTTGGATGGTACAGGTATTACAACAATGCGTTTAGCGCGTAGAGCCAGCTGCAACCTTTTGATTATCCCTGAAAATGTTAGTCCTAAAGCTGACAAAATGTTAGTTCCGATAGACTTTTCTAGTTATTCTAAACTTGCTTTGGATCAGGCAATAGATTTCTCAGTGAGAATAGGAAGCAATCCAGAGATTGTCTGTCAGAATGTATATAATGTGCCTGCCGGGTATCATTACACTGGTAAAACATTCGAGGAGTTTTCAGAAATCATGAAAAAGAATGCCCAGCAAGGCTTTGGTAAATTCTTGAAAAAGATTGACAAAAGAGGAATCAAGATCAGTGAAGAATATTCTCAGGATATCAATGATAATCTGGCCAGTGATATTTATGATTTTGCTGATAAGATTCATCCAGACTTTATCATTATAGGGGCAAAAGGAAGAACTGCAACAGCTGCCTTATTCTTAGGTAGTTTAGCAGAAAAGATGGTTAACGACAAGATGAACCACCCACTACTAGTAGTTAGATTTAAAGGGAAAAATGCAGGACTTCTTGAGACATTCAGGGAATTCTAAACCTACCAAGGCTAAAGCTTAATCCGTTCATCATTTTCCTCACATATTATCAAAGGTATTCTAAGTTTAATGCCTTGAATTAAATAAATTTGGTGCTTCAATCTTATGGAGCACCTTTCTCTTTTTAAGCTTAACAAACTCATTCAAAAAACCCTTGATGGTCATCTTGATGCCAGCTATTGGGTTATTGCTGAAATTGGGGAATTAAAGGTAAACCAGAGTGGTCATTGTTATCTCGAATTAGTAGAAAAGGAAGATAATAGAGTTATAGCGAAATCACGAGCTACTATTTGGGCCAACACCTATAGAAACCTGTCCCTTTGGTTTGAAAAGATGACAGGCCAATCATTACAGCAAGGGTTAAAAATATTATGTAACCTCAACGTACAATTTCACGAGTTGTACGGTCTCAGTTATAATATAAAGGATATAGATGCCAACTTCACTCTGGGTGAAAGAGCAAGAAAACGGCAAGAAGTAATTTTAAAGCTACAGGAGGATGGTGTTTTTGACCTTAACAAATCTACTGCCCCACCTGTCATAATAAAGAGAATAGCCGTAATCAGTTCCCCATCGGCTGCAGGATATGAAGATTTTGTGAATCAACTTGAGAGTAACAGATATGGCTACAAATTTAATGTCACCCTGTTTAAATCAATAATGCAGGGTAACAGTGCTCCAGAATCGATTATCAATGCTTTGCTTTCTATTTATAATTCTAATATTGAATTTGACACGGTAGTGATC